>NZ_JAROKN010000038.1:0-28713 GCF_029455255.1 Arthrobacter vasquezii
CGTGTGCGACCGGCGCGTGTGCGACCGGCGCCTGAGCTACCGCCGCGGCCGAGCAAGCAGCGATGACTGCGTCGGCCAGAGCGATGAGGTCCTGCGGGTTGGAGCCCTCGGTCAGACTGAGGCGGACGATGGCGTCATCGAAAGATGCCGCTGCCGTCTCGACCTGCGCCTCAAGAGCAAGGATCTCCGGAGTGCCGTAGGCAGCGTCGAAAGCCTCCACGTAAGCCTGCTCAGCCTCGTCGTACCTCAAGAAGGCGTCCTCCAACGCTGTTTGCGCTGCGGCTTCATCTGCCTTGGCCGAAGCGGTGGCAGCCACCGCAATGTCGTGCCGCGCCTGTGCCTGATCGCGCTGAGCCTCAGCTTCTTCCAGCGCGGCAGCGTCGCCCGGCGGAACGTCCAGGACTGCTTGTTTTGCCGCTTCCAATTCCGCGAGGGTGGTAGCTTCGGCCGATTGGGCTGCGGTCAGAAGCGCCACGGCAGCGTTGACTACTTCCGACGCCTCGAAAGTGGCGGCGTCGGCAGCTTCAAGAGCAGCAAGTTCAGCGGCCACGGCGAGGTCAGCTTCCACGTAGAGAGGCTCGAGCTGCGCTCCGAGTGATTCGAAAGTAGCTATTGCGGCGCGAAGTTGATTTGCCAGAGTGATATCGACCGATGCGACTCCGATGTGTGTCTTCAGCGCAGCCTGAGCCGTGAGACATTCAGCCGATCCGGGAGCAGCAGATGCGGGCGCAGCCGTAAGAACCGAGCCTGTCGCGAGAAGTGCTGAGACACCGACGGTGAGCAGGCAGGAACGAGTATTCATATGTGTTGTCTTTCGTGAGAAGCCCCCAAGTCCCCCTTGAGCGGCGCGCGCCGCTCGCACTTCGCTAACGCGGCTGCTTTTCGGCTGCACTTATTGGACCACGCGGAAACTGTTTCTGCTAGTGGTTTAGAGTGTTTTTTCATGAGTCGAATCATCGCCGGGGCCGCAGGTGGCACTACGCTGACCAGCGTCCCGGGCCAGGCGACGCGACCCACCACTGACCGGGTCAAGGAAGCCTTGTTCTCCCGCTTGGATGCCTACAACGTTCTGGCCGGCGCGCATGTGCTGGATCTCTTCGCTGGATCGGGGTCGCTGGGGGTGGAAGCGGCGAGCCGGGGAGCTGCAGCCGTGGACCTTGTCGAATCCGCGGACCGGGCTGCTGCCGCCTGCCGTGCAAACGCCGATGCGATGAACCAGGTCCTTGGTTGGACCTGCGTTCGCGTGCACCGATCGAAGGTTGAGACCTATCTGAATCGGGTCCCGGAAGACGCACTATGGGATGTGGTGCTCATGGACCCGCCCTATCCGCTCGAGGACGCGCCACTGGTGACCATCCTGGCCACTCTTGTTCCGCACCTGGCCGGAGGGGCCGTCGTCGTGCTCGAACGTTCCTCGCGCTCAGGGGAGCCGGATTGGCCAGACGGGATTGAGCGCTTCGCCGACAAGAAGTATGGCGAGACCCGGCTCTGGTACCTGGAACCGGTCTAACGCTTCCGCCGTTCAGTCCGCCCGGTAGCCGGGGCACTGATCTGACTACCTGATCTCATCTAACTCTCATCTCTGGTTCATCTGCGCCCCATGCAGCCTCCGTACGGTGTTTGCAGGACACGAAAACGGGACCCAGAAATACGAAAGCTAGGGGCATTCATCATGCGGTTATCGGTCATCGGATGCGGGTATCTCGGAGCGGTGCATGCGGCGTGCATGGCGAAGCTGGGGCACGAGGTGGTGGGCATCGACGTCGATGGTGCGAAAGTTGCGGCCCTGAGTGCCGGGGATGCTCCCTTTTTTGAGCCAGGGCTTCCGGAATTACTCGCTGAGGCGCTTGAAACTGGCCGGTTGCGTTTCTCAACCGACATCGCCGATGCGGCCGGCTCCGCTGTGCACTTCATCGCGGTCGGCACACCACAGAAGCGAGCAGAGAACGGAGCAGACCTCAGCCATGTCTATGCGGGCGTCGACGCACTGTTACCCCATGTGAATGCAGGCGACGTTGTGGTGGGGAAATCCACCGTTCCCGTTGGTACTGCCCGCGACCTTTCCGTACGTATCTCCGAGGCATGCCCTTCAGTGACGCTGGCCTGGAACCCGGAATTTCTGCGCGAGGGCTTCGCCGTCAAGGACACGCTGGAACCGGACCGCCTGGTGTACGGGCTGGATGATGCAGCCAGTGGTGCTCAGCTGATCCTGGATGAGGTGTACGCTCAGGCGCTCGCTGGAGGGACCCCGCGATTGGTGATGGACTATGAGACAGCTGAGCTGGTAAAGGTATCCGCAAACGCCTTCCTGGCCACGAAGATCTCTTTCATCAACGCAATGGCGGAAGTCTGCGAGGCCACCGGAGCTGATGTCTCCATGCTTGCGGACGCCATTGGCCACGACGCACGGATCGGCCGGAAGTTCCTCAACGCAGGTCTCGGGTTCGGTGGTGGCTGCCTCCCGAAGGACATCCGCGCTTTCATGGCGCGAGCGGGTGAGCTCGGCGCCGATCAGGCCCTGACCTTCCTGCGCGAAGTCGACTCTATCAATATGCGGCGGCGCGCCCGCATGGTGGATCTGGCGCGGGAGGTCTGCGGCGGGTCGCTGCTCGGGCAACGGATAGCCGTTCTCGGTCTGGCTTTCAAGCCCAACTCCGATGACGTCCGTGATTCGCCCGCCCTGAGCGTCGCCGCCCAGTTGCAGCTTCAGGGAGCGGCGGTCACAGCTACCGATCCTCAGGCCGTGCCGAACGCGTCGCGACGCTTCCCTGACCTCGCCTACACCGCCTCTGTTGAAGAGGCCGTCCAGAATGCCGACGCTGTGCTGGTGCTGACCGAATGGGAGCAGTACTGCGCGCTGAATCCAATGGATCTCCGTGCACTGGTGGCTCGTCCAGCGATCGTGGACGGACGAAACTGCCTGGACCCGGTGGCCTGGCGCGACGCGGGCTGGACCTATCGGGCGCTCGGACGTCCAAAAGCCGCCGCCGTACCCGCGCCCACCGCTGCAGTGCGTTAGGACACCTTCCAGCGTCCCGTGCATAGCGCGGTGCCGTGTTTCCCGGAAGAGCGTGTTCGGCGATCTGCGAATGGCCGCGTAAACCTCGGCAACTCGATCCGCACATCTGCCATATCGGTGTACCAGCGAGGTAGCGGCATCATCGAGAGCGGATAGTCCGCCAGCCGCGATTCCCAGGGCAAGGCCGCGAACTGATCGAGTAGTGCTCTGAGCTCGGCCTGCAGCGAGCGTCCATTCGACGCCGCTAGCCGTTTCAGCTCATCGAGCGTGTGTTGATCGACGTTGCGGATACTGATGCTCGGCATAGGTGTTCCTTCCAGAAGGGTGCATGTACTGGATGCGTTGCATGCATTGAGTGCAGTACATGCACCCTTCTGGAACAAGGCGGTCCCCCCGTAGCTTTACGGTGGCTGTGTGGAGGAGCGGTGCTGCTACTGGTTCCGTTCCGAGCCGCGATTGATCCGCCGCGCCAGATCGACAACGGCGCCGCCTCCCAGGACGATCGATCCTGCGACCGCGGCAAGCATGAGGTAGAGCCACACAACGCTGCCCACGGCGTTCTCCGGGACGCTGAGCATCTCGAACCACTCCAACGACCCGCCGATCCAGAAAGCTGCCACTGCGATCAGCACTATCACTGCAGGTGCACAATCCCAACGCAGAATCCCGCTTGCCTTTGTCTTGACTGTCTCCTCGAGTTGCTGCGTTCCCATGAGTCCAGTATTGAACAGCTAGCTGAGCATTCCGTGTCGTGTCGTCGTGTCGTTAGCTAATCGGGACAGGTCCGTTACCCGGCGTTAATCAATACGTCGGTCGTTACCTCGGAAGAGGGGTCAGGCAGGCATTCCTGAGAGGAAAGTGCGTTTGCCAAGACGCTCCTCAAGCTCGCTGAACCACGTAGATGCCATGTCCCGGTAGGGCGGCCTGAACGCATAAACGCAGGCCAGCCGAAGAGCTGTCGCTGCAGCATAGGCCTCAAATCGCGGGAAAGGTACCGCCAGGACCTCGGCCACTTCGTGGATATAGTGACCGCCAACGGTTGCGGTGCCAGCAGGCAACAGTCCCTGGGCCTCCCGGAAATTCAGGTGAATCGCCAGGTTAGCCAGGTCGAGCGCGGGCTCAGCGAGGGCAAGTGTGTCGCAGTCAATGATTCCCACCGACCGGGTCCCCGGGTCTACTAGAACCTGTTTGTCGTGCAGGTCACGGTGCGCAAGTCCGGCGGGCGAGGAACTATTGAGCAGGGACGTGCCGACCGACGCCGATACGCGGCGAAGTCGGTCCTCCGATACACCGAGAGCATCGAACTCGACTGCCAGTCCAACCCACCGTTCGAGGGTGCGAACTTCATCCTGTGCTGAATGAATCCGTGCGGCCATGGAAGGTTCGTTGCTGATAGACGTGCCGACGAAAGCGGGCCATCGTTCTGCCCAGAGTGCCCAGGCACGGCTCCACGCGTCCAGCGGCCTGGAGCCATGGTCGGAGCCGACACCGGAAGCCGACCAAGTGCCGGCGTCCAGACCTCTACCCAGATCGTGCAGGCTCACTCCGGGTACGGCAGATAACGTGATGCTGTGCTCACTGGCAGCTACCACATCGGGCGCAACAACTCCGGATCCAGCCAGCCCGGCAGCAGCCGCCAGATGTGCGTCTCTGACAGCGGCGGCCTTCCCACCCGCAAGAAACTTCGTGTACCGCCCGTCGGCGCGCACGACGGCGCGCCGCTTCAAACGGTGCACCAGCAGTTCTCCTGAAGGATCGGCATCCAAACCGGGCAGTGCGCGATCGTCGCGAAACGGCACCAGGGACGCGCAGCCCTCGGCATCGATGCGGCCGGCACGGATCCGACCAGTTCGCGGTTCCCGGCCTTCGATGACCAGACTCCCGTCACTGCGGGGCCAGACGCGGTGGATACGAACCGGCGGACCGCCGTCGTTCGGCAACTCAACCGGTATGTGCATCACCACAAAACCTCTTCAATCATCGTGAGACGGCGGTCGACCTGCTGCCGCCAATCCGGTGCACAGGCGCGGAATGGTTCGCGAAGCCGGTTCAGCAGGTGAAAGGCGGTCCACGCCACTGTCTCGGAGTCATGTACGGTGGCACGCCCGGTGCCGTACCCATTGAGCAGGGCAGCCGTTCGCGGCAGCCCGAGGACGTTGCGGCCGTCGGCCATGGGGGATTCCAGCGCCTCGGCGGCGGCGAAGCTACCCAGGTCGGACGCTGCGGCACCGTAAGTGCTCCACTCGAAGTCGATCAACCGTACCTGCCTGCCGTCCACGAGCACCTGGTCGGCCGAGAAATCTCCGTGGATTACCGCAGCCCTGCCCGGCTGGCGCAGCAGAGCCTCCAGCTCCGCGGACACTCGCTCCAGGCGACCCCCGTTTTCCGGTATCAGCTCGGCATTCTCACGGATGAGTGAACGAAGCCGTCCTGCAGGTGCCCGCCACGCGTGCGTCTTGTGGATCGGTGCTTGATCGTGCAGTAGGGCCAGCGCTTTACCCGCGGACCGGGCAGGCAGTTCCGCAACCTGAAGCGGGACGGTGCTGAGGTCTCCGGAGCCGTACCACGGCAGGTACTCAAGATGCTTGGAGGTAGGTAGGCCCGGCGGCAACAGTGCCGAGTCGAGAGGAAGGACGACGGGCACCCCGCCATCCGCCAGTTCAGAGAGCATTCCGTGGGTAATAGAGTGTCCGCCCGCACTCGCCCTTCCTATGAGACGCGGGGTGCCAGCGGCATCCACGCTGAACACCAGGCGCCGGAACGGGTTGTACTTGAGCACTCCGAGGCCCGGCGACGGCACCTCCAGGCCAGCCCGCCTGAACCCACGAAGCACCGGGTACAAGCGCGGATCCAGCGCGATCGGCCCGCTTGCCAATATTCCGTCATCAAGTGCGAAGCGCTCCCACGCCACATCCTGGGTGAGCGCGCGCCGGAAGGTTTTCTCCAGCTTCACCGACGAATCGGTGCTGTACATCGCCAGCCAGCGGACGCCGCCGTCGTCATCGTGGAGACGCGCGACCGCCGACCTGCCGCGCTTCCAACGCAGGTGAGCGGCACGTACCGGACGTTTGAACAGGGAGCTCAGCGCGTCCGGATCGAAGAGCAACTCGAGTGATCGGAGGTGGGAGTCAAGCGGAGTGCGCAGGCTGCTCATGGCACGCTCCCAGCCGGCACCGTTGCGGTCGTACGGTTCTGTGCGGAAGCGCGTTGCTCCTCGACCCAGCGTGCAAACAGCGGGTAACGCAGCAGCTCCTCCGGTGATCCGTCCAGCAGCACCCGCCCGTCCTGAAGCCAGAGCACGCGGTCGCTCTGCAACGCCACGGAAGCCTCATGGGTCACCGCTACGGTGGTTCGTCCCGCGCTGAGCGTCGTCAGGGCGCCGAGAACCTCGGTCCGCGCGTCATGGTCCAGCCCTGTCGTCACTTCATCGAGGAGCACCACCGGTGCATCGCGCAGGATGGCGCGGGCAATCGCGATACGTTGCCGCTGCCCCCCGGAGAGAGTCCCGCCGCGCTCGCCGACAGTCGTGTCGTAACCCTTGGGAAAGCTGGTGATGAAACCATGGGCCTGCGCCAGGTGCGCTGCCCGCTCAACCTCGCCGTCCGTCGCTGACAGGCGCCCGAAGCGGATGTTCTCGCGGATACTGCCGGTAAACAGGACCGCCTCCTGCAGGACGAGGCTGACGTTCGATCGGAGGGAAGCAAGTGTGATGTCGGTGAGGTTCACGCCGTCAAGGCGCACTGAACCGCGCTCCGGATCCATAGTGCGCACCAGGAGGGACAGCAGTGTGGACTTGCCGGATCCGGACGGTCCCACGATGGCCGTGGTGCGGCCCTCCTGCAGGCACAGGGTGAGATCGGACAGGACCACCCGCCCCTCATAGGATGCCGAGACGTGGCGGAACTCGAGCTCGCCCCACACCTTGCCCAGCGGAAGGGCCGTAGGGGAGTCGGTGATGTCCACCTCCTCGTCGAGCAGTTCGGCCACGCGCTCGCCGGACGCCGTGGCGCGCGCGATCCGGCCGGTGTACTTCGCGAGGTCCCGTAACGGCTTCATGGCAGTCTTCAAGTACATCAGGAAGAGCACCAGGTCACCCGGCGTCATGGCTCCCTGAACCACCCGCCACCCGCCCCCGGCAAGGACGACGGCGGTCGCGACGCCCACAATCACATCCGTCCTTCGCTCCAGGGCGGCTGCGAGGCGGCGGGACCTCACGCCCTCCTTGAGCGTTTTCTGATTGCTGCTGCCAAACCGGTCGGACAGCGCCCGTTCCAGGCCGTATGTCTGTACAACCCGGATGGCGCCCAGGCTCTCCTGGGCGGTGTTCGCGAGGGAACCTTCACCCTTGCGGGTAAGGCGTGCAGCCACAGTGATCTTGTCCGTGCTGATTCGTGAAAGGAGCAGAAATCCCGCGCATGCGGCGATGACCACCAGTGCCAGCAGCGGATCGAGCCAGAACATTACTCCGGCCATCGCAACCAGGGTGATGCAGTTGGCCAATAGCGGCATACCGGCCGTGACGGCGACCTCCTGGAGTCTGCCGACGTCGCCGACCAATCGCTGGACCGTGTCGCCGGTGCGATTGGCCGAGTGAAACCGCGCCGAGAGGGACTGGACGTGATCGAACACCTTAGCTCGCAGTTTGGTAGCAACCCGCGATCCGACCAGCGCGAAAGCGAGTGTAGCGAAGAAGTTGCAGACCGCGCGCATACCGGTGAAAAAGACGAGGGCGGCGCCGCAGGTCAGGAGCAGCAGGGGAGTCGCCTCCGGTCCGGTGCCTGCAAAATCAGCGCCCAGGCTCCGGGTGACCGCGTCCACCACAAATTTCACCGGCCACGGTTCGAGGACCCGGAACGCGACCTCACACAGCAGCACCAGGACACCGCCGGCCATGAGCAGTCCCTGACCAGACAGATGCGGCCTGAGGATCTGCAGCGTACGACGAAGGGCTGATTTCTCGGGTATGACGACCGCCTTGGTCATGCCGGCACCTCCTCGGTGATGCGGTTCAGGACGGTGTCCCAGCTGTGACGATCAGTCGCCGCTGCCCGCGCGGCGGAGGACATCGCCGCCCGGGCAATCGGTGCCGAGGCCAGCCCATCAATGGCTTCAGCCAGCGCGGACGGATCGGACGGTTCGACCAGAAGTCCGGTGACGCCGTCGTCAATGATGTGGGGCACCTGCCCCACCCGGGAGGCGACAACGGGCAACCCGGCGGCACAGTATTCGTAGATTTTCAGCGGGGAGAAGTACTGGTCGCCGTCGCTCGCGCGTGGGTACGGGGCGGCCGCGATCGAACATCCGGCGAGGGCCTTTGGAACGTGCTCCGGTGCGATTGCGCCGGTGAACTCAACGTCGGCCCCCACCCTCTCGGCCAGGCCGCGCAACTCCGCCCCCTGTGGGCCGTCCCCGACTATGCGGAGCGTCCACTCGCGCGATCCCGCAGCCTGCGCTTCTATCAGCGTTTCCACCCCGTGCCAGGGCTTCAGGGTTCCGACGAATGCAACGACCGGCATGCCGGGCGCTTCAGACGAGGGGCGGATGCGGTGGATGTTGACGCCGTTGGCAACTGTGCGGATCCGCTCATGGTGCTCCGGGTCAACGCGATTTCGGACCCAGTCGGCCACCGGATCGGAGACACAAACAGTTCGGGTCGCGGCGCCGACCTGTTCCCGCAAAGCCGCGTGCGCCGCGGTTTCATCAATCAGACTCCGGTGGGTCCGCTGTTCCTCGATCAGCGGCGCGTTGACCTCGAGGAAGCCAGGAACCCGCAGTTGACCGGTAACGCGCGCAAGCGTGTCGCTGAACAGCGAGTAGCGCTCGTAGACGGCATCCGCGCCGTCGTCCAGAATCCGCTGGGCGAGTTCAGCGGCAGCGGCAGCCTGTGAGTTCTCACGGGCTGCCCCTTTCCCGGTTACCGGTACGACGACGACGGTGAGGTCCGCCAGGTCAGCCGGGACGTCGCTGCCGGGCCGCGTGCAGTACACAGTCACCTCCGCACCGCGGTTCCGCCAGGCGCGGACAATTTCCTGAACGTGGACAGACGCACCCTTGGTGCCGAACACCGGCACCCCCGGGTCGATGCACACATAAGCGATGCGCTTCATCGGACCACCGCTTCGAGTTCGGGGGAAGTGAAGGACGACGACGATACGGATGACGGATGCTCTGCGCGGACGGGAGGATCCGCCTCCGCCGCTGCCGTCCCGCACAAACGCTGCAGTTGTGCGGACTGCGAGCGGGAATCAAAGCAGCGTTCAATCAATGACCGGGCAGCCAGAGCGGTTGCCGTCCGGTCGAACGAGTCGGACGCCGTCGTCCGCAGCGCCAGAATCAGGTCCTCGACGTTACCGGCGCGGACAAGCAGACCGGTGGCGGCGCCGTCCATTCCGCCGAGGACCTCCGGAATCCCGGTGACGTCCGACCCGATGCAGACCACACCCATCGCCATTGCCTCAAGCAGCACCGTCGGCAGTCCGTCGGCGTTGCCGTCTGCCCCGATGATGCAGGGAGCGGCGAATACATCGGCCCATCTCAGGAGTTCGATGACTTCGCTCTGCGTGCGGGGGCCGAGGAGGTGTATTTGGTCGCTCAAGCCGAGGAGCCTGACGCGGTCGGCCAGGCTATCAGCCAACTCCCCACCTCCTGCTATGCGCACGTCTACCTGGACGCCGGAGCGCACGAGCGCCGCAACAGCGTCAATCAGGAGCGAGAAGCCTTTCTTTTCAACGAGCCGTCCAACTGCGGCGATCCGGAAGGGCATGTGGACGGGAGCGGGTTCCCTGAAATGGAAGCGGCTGAGCTCCAGCCCGTTGTAGACGCGGTGGAGCCGGCCCGATGCGGCCGGCGCAAGGGTTGAGAGGTACCGGTAGTTGAAGTCGCTCACGGTGACCGTGTGGTGCGCCGCCTGTATGAGGCGGATGAGTTCAGCCTGGTCAACCTGCTCGTGGTAAATGTCCTTGGCATGGGCAGTGAAGGAGAATGGAACGCCCGTGAGCGCGGAGGCAATGCGGGCGGTGCGTGCTGCGATTGATCCGAAATGGGCGTGGAGATGGGTAATTCCCCGCTCAGTTACCCGGGTTGCCAGTTCGACGCCCTGGTGCACCTCAGATGCCTCGCATTCAGCGAGATCGGGCAGGAGAGCGGCGAAGCGCTGGGCGAAGTTGGGGATCACGTTGTGGGCGGCGGCGATGATGGGCCAGCCCTCGGACAGTTTCTGCGGGCGGGCCACGTAGGTAACGGGTGCCTTCACACGGGCCAGCTCGGGGTGGAAGCGGGGGTCAACGGGCGGGCGAAGCGAGAAGATCTCGAGGTCCTCGCCGGCTGCTTCACGGGCGAGGATTTCCGTGACAATGAAAGTTTCCGAAAAGCGTGGGTAGATTTTCAGGACGTAACCGACGCGCCCCTCGTTAGACAGCTGCATGACGGGTCCAATCCGTGCGTCGTTGGGAGCTGTTGTCCGGCTGGGCCAGGAGCTCGGATGCATACTCGTAGGTTGTTGCGAGTCCATCGAGGTTGACTCCATCGCGGGCAACCTCCTGCCCGCCCACTTGCGCCCACCAGGTGGAAAGCGTGTCCGGGGTGAACTCGTCGGGGTGGCAGAAATCGAGCAACCGGTGCCGGGCCAGGCCGCGTGCGCGAATCAGCTGCTCCCGGCGCGGGTGGACCCGCGGCACAATCAGGGCAGGGGTGGTGGTGCTCATGATTTCGCACACGGTGTTGTACCCGCCCATGGCGACGACAGCCGCCGCCGACTGTATCTCTGCAAGGGCGTCCCGCACGGATCCGACGACATGCGTGCCGGGGCCGGCCGCCGCCTCAACCTGTGCACGGTCGCCTTTCGGCATCTGGGGACCGGTGACAATGAGGTGCTCGAGCCCCTCCGGGAGCCTGGCGCGGGCGGCGGTCAGGGTTACGTCAAGACCGTCGGATCCGCCGCCGGCCATCGTGACGACGAAGGGGACCCCGGTGGCGCCGGTACGACGCCGGACCGGACGGCCGAGGGAAAGGTATCCGGTGTGCCGCACGAGGTGGGCGAGGCTGCCTGGAATTTCGCCGGAGCGCACCGGATCGTGGACCAACGGATCCCCGTACACCCAAAACTCATCGAACGTCCGGTCCACCTGGTCCAGATCCAGTGCGGTCCATTCACGACGTGCAGCCGAGGGTTGGTCGAGAACTTCGCGCAAGCCGAGCACTACCCGGCACGACGGATGCTCGCGCCGCAGCTGCTCCAGCCCGTTCGCCAGTTCATGCTCCACTCCAAACGGGTGCCGGTCCACCACCACAAGGTGAGGACGGAAGTCGTGGAACACTGCAGCGATCAGGGATGACCGAAGTTTGATGATGTCCTTCTGCTGGACACCCAGATGCCGGGCTTCATAGCCTCCCGTGCCCTTCGCGATACCCGGCACCACCACCCAGTCCCACCCCTCGGGGATTTCGAAGCGGGTGGCTGCGGCGACTCCCGTGACCAGCACTCCGCTCACCGTCCGGCCTGCCCGCCTGAAGCTGCCGGTGAGAGCATGCGCCAGCGCGAGGTTGCGGCGGGTATGTCCCAACCCCTGGGAATCGTGCGAGTACAGGACCACGCGAAGCGTCCCGCGTTTCTGCGCTCCGGCCGTCGTGGCCCTGCTGTCCTTCACCGTCATGGCTTGCATCCAACTTTCCCCGCAGCCAACTGGAACCGCAGGTTTCCCATTTAGCCAGCCGGCTATGAGACGTCGGTGAGCTATTCATGAGAGAGCTCTCATATGAAGTGGTCTGTGGAGCGGAAGTTAGTGGGTGCACGTAGGAGTGCCCGTCCCCTGCAGCCACAGATGCAGGGGACGGGCACTATTCATGCCGGAGCGGCGCTACCGTGGCTGGTAGGAAAGGCAGTCAGCCAGATCAGAACCGGACCCGATCTTCACGTCGTGCTTGTTGCACATGAGATGGCTGTTGTGAACGCACTCGTTGCGTTGGCAGGCACCCACATGCGCAAGGACCATCGGCAGGCCGCCGGTCTCCGAGGTATCGATGAAGGTTGCGCAGGAAGCGTGCTCGGGACTGCCGCTGACTGTGATGGCATACGCGGTGCAGCCGTCGTGGTTGAAGGCGCAGGTGTGAACGGTGCAACCGGATACTTCAGTGACTTCCGTTGTCATGATTCCTCCATCAACGGTGATCGGAAAATTGTCCGTGCAGTAGTTCAACGGTACTGCGGGTTATGGCCCGTGACACGGGTTCTTTAGCGCATGAAAACTGCGCGTAAATCAGCGCTTTCTACCGGCGAAATCCGTGTAGTCGGCGCCGGTCAGGAGTGCGGCCGGATGCGGTCCCGCAGCCGCAAGGGGCGCCGTCCACGCCGGGTTCCACCATGTTGACGCCGCCAGCACGATGTTTCCCGCGTGCTGCCCGGTGAACATGGCGGTCTCGCCCAGCGCCGCGACGTCGTACCCGGTCTCCAGCAGCAGGCGCGCCTGTTCGCGGGCGAAGGTCAGCGGAGGATCATCGCCTACGTTCACAAGCACAACGCCGCCGGGTGCGGCCGCCCTGGTGAGCAGGCGGTAAACCTCCGGCGTGGCCAATTCGGTGGCGCCGTCGGCACCGGAGAACACATCGAGAACGACGGCGTCAAACGCACCTTCAGTGCAGGCGGCGAGTGTGTCGCTCGCGTCTTCTACCAGTAGCTCGCAGTCGGTACCCGGTGGTAGCGGCAGGTGCTCCACCACGAAAGCAAGCAGTTCGCGCTCGCGCTCGACGGCAACCTGGCGGGATCCGGGACGGGTGGCCTGTACGTAACGGGCCAGGGTCAGTGCACCTGCTCCGAGGTGCAGGACGCGTATCGGCTCCCCGGCTGGCTTGAACACGTCGAGTACGTTCGCGATCCGGCGGAGGTACTCATAAAAAACGTTGCGTGGATCGGCGAGGTCGACGTGCGACTGCTGCGCACCGCCGATGCTCAGGATGAAGGCGCCATCGTTATGGGCATCCATATCAATTTCAGCATGCGCACCCGCCGCGCGGAGGTAGCGGGACGGCACGCTCACAGCCGCTCCCGGAGCGAGGACAGGCGGTGTACCGCGTCGGCGAGCACTTCCTCCTTCTTGCAGAACGCGAAGCGCAGGAGTGAGCGGGTGCGCCGTGCTCCTGCCTCATGACAGAACACCGGAACGGGGATTGCCGCCACACCGACCAGTTCCGGCATGCGCCTGGCCAGGGCGACGGCATCGGTGACGCCGAGCGGAGCTGCATCGACGACGGTGAAGTAAGTCGCCTGCGGGGTGAAGACGTCAAAGCCGGCGGCACTGAGGCCTTCCCCCAGGAGGTCCCGCCTGTTCCGGAGGGAGTCGGCGATCGAGCGGTAGAAGGAGTCCTCCAGACCCAATCCGAGCGCCACAGCGCCCTGGAACGGAGTGCCGGAACTGTAGCTGAGGAAGGATTTCACGCTGCGGACTGAATCCACCAGGTCAGCAGGCCCGGTCAACCAACCAATTTTCCAGCCGGTCACCGAAAACGTCTTTCCTGCTGAGGAGATCGTGACTGTGCGCTCCCATGCACCGGGCAGCGTGGCTACCGGGATATGTGTCGCTGCGAACGTCAGATGCTCGTACACCTCGTCGGTGACAATGATGGCGCCGAAGCGCTCGGCCAGTTCAACGATGCGAACAAGCGTTTCTCGGGTGAACACGGTGCCCATGGGATTATGCGGGTTATTCACCACGATCACCCGGGTACGCTCGCTCATGGCGGCTTCAAGGGCTTCCAGATCCGGTTGGTACGCCGGTCCGACTAGCGGCGCAGTGGTGTGCCGGGCTCCGCTGAGGCCGATGATGGCACCGTAGGAGTCATAGAACGGCTCGAACGTCAGCACCTCGTCCCCCGGCCCGGCGAAGGCGAGGATTGACGCGGCTATCGCCTCAGTGGCGCCCGTGGACACAACAACTTCCCGTTCGGCGTCAACGGGCAGTCCGTAGAAGCGCTGCTGGTGAGCTGCAATCGCCTCCCGGAGCACGGGGAGCCCACGCCCGGGGGCGTACTGGTTCATACCGGAGGCGATGTTCTCGCGGGCGGCATTCAGGAGGAGTTCAGGCCCGTCCTCGTCCGGGTAGCCCTGGCCCAGGTTGATCGCATTGTGCTGTCCGGCGAGCGCCGTTATCTCTTCGAAAATAACGGTTCCGAGGCTGCCGTCGGGGGAGAGAAGGTTTGCACCCCGGGCGGTTCGCTGCCAACCGGAGAGTTGTCCTGCCGCGGCGGATTGGTTCGATTCCATGTCATCCAGTATCCCGAACCCGCGCTTCCGGTTGGGACACACGACTGAAAACCCTCCTCTCACGCGGTAGATTCGTTGTATGCGTCGAGCCGTCTGCCCTGGATCCTTTGACCCCATCCACAATGGGCATCTCGAGGTTATTGCCCGTGCCGCCAGCCTTTTCGACGAAGTGATCGTCGCGGTCTCCACCAACTACGCCAAGAAGTACCGGTTCGAGCTCGAGGACCGGCTGGAGATTGCCCGCGAAACTCTCACATTCCTCCGCGGCGTTTCTGTGCTGCCCATGGGCGACGGACTCCTGGCGGATTTCTGCCGGAAGCAGGGTGCAAACCTGATCGTCAAGGGCGTGCGGTCAAGCGCGGACTTCGAGTACGAGCTGCCGATGGCTGCAATGAACCGCCAGTTGGCCGGAGTTGAGACCGTGTTCATACCGGCGGAGGCAAGCTACTCGCACCTCTCGTCGACGCTTTTGAAGGAGGTTGCGGGCCTGGGCGGTGACATTTCGCCCTTTGTTCCCAAGGCTGTGCTCAAGCGGCTGAACGAAGATGCTCACTGAATTGCCTACGCTTCAGTAGAATCAGGACTACCAGTGCCGGGCGGACAAAAGAGGACACAGTGGGCAAGAGCCGAATCAAGCCTCAGGACACGTTTCCTGACAACCTGAATCAGCTTGAGGATAACCAGGTAGAGGTCCTCAACAGCAAGGTCCATCGTCAGCTTGAGGTCGAGTACGTCGAGGAAGGCACCCCGGACCCGGAGACGGAACACCGGCAGGAGGAACTGAACGAGGAACTTGATGACAGGGACCTCCTGTCGGAGGTTTCCACCGAGCACACCGGGCCGGCGTCTTCAGACCACGACGCCGGTGCGCCGCAGGTTGCTGGTTCGCCCGAAGATGCTGTCGATCGGAAAGCCGACAGCCGCTGAGGGCTCAGCGCAGATAGATCTCAACTTCGGCGGACTTCACGCTGAAGTACACCTCTGCCCCCGGCAGCAGGTCGAGTTCCGCTGCAGACGCTGTGGTGATCTCCGCGCTCAGATGATCGGCCCGCACAGTGGTGCGTCCGCCGTGCTGCTCGAGGTCGGTGATGGTCACGGCCAGCACGTTCCGCGGACTACCTGTCGGTCGGAGCCGGTGGACCGCCACGGCGCGCGGGCTGAAGACGGCAGCAGCCTCCTCGCCCGCCGGAAGATCCCGATCCCGCAGCGCCGCCAGCTGTACGCCTCCCGGCGTACGGAGACCATCGCGCGTTGTCGTGCCGGTCATGAGGTTCACCCCGGCGAGTCCTGCAGCGAAGCTGCTGCGCGGCCGTTCGAGGACCAGCCTGGTGGGTCCGTCCTCAACGATCCGCCCGCCGTCGACAATCACAACGCGGTCGGCCAGCAGCAGAGCGTCGACGATGTCATGGGTGACAATGATCGCGCTGCGCCCCTCGAGTACCCGTCGGAGCATCCTGCGCACCATTGGTGCCACCGAAATGTCCAGTGCAGCCAATGGCTCGTCCAACAGCAGAAGCGCAGGCTCAGCGGCCAACGCCCGTGCAACGGCCACCCGTTGCGCCTGTCCGCCGGAAAGGCTCACTGGCCGGCGGTGTGCAAGGTCGGCTGCATCCACTTCTCGAAGCCAGCGGTGGGCTTCTTTGCGGGCTGCGCTCCGTGGTACGCCGGCGCACCGGGGGCCAAAGGCAACGTTCTCCAGAACCGAAAGGTGCGGGAAAAGCAGCGCATCCTGCGCCAGCAGGGCGATACCGCGGGTATGCGGCGCAAGCCACTCGCCGTCGTCGTACAGGGTTTTTCCATCCAGGGTGGCCGAGCCACAGTCCGGGCGAAGCAGGCCGGCCAGCACGCTGAGCAGCGTGGATTTCCCAGCGCCATTAGGCCCCATGAGCGCTATCGTCTCTCCGGTGGCGAGGGAGAACCGGACGTCGAAATCCCGGGCTGGAACGCGCGCGGTGAAATCCAGGCTCATGGTGTACTGCCCTCATGAATCCGGTGCGCCACGGCGACCACCAGCACCGCAACCGCGACGAGCACGAGGGACAACGCCACCGCGGCGTCCGGGTCAGTCTCCCGCTGCAGATAGATTTCGAGCGGCAGCGTCCGGGTGACGCCCTGCAGGCTTCCGGCGAACGTCAGCGTCGCCCCGAACTCTCCGAGGGCGCGCGCGAAGGACAGCACGGCACCGGAAACGATTCCGGGCCCCACGAGGGGGAGGCTTACCCGCCGCAGCACCGTGGTGGGTCCCGCCCCCAGCGTCGCAGCGACGGCCTCGTACCGGGTACCTGCAGTGCGCAGGGCGCCCTCGAGGCTCAGCACGAGGAACGGCAGCGCGACAAAAGTCTGCGCCAGCACGACGGCGGCGGTCGAGAACGCGATGTCCACCCCTAACACCCGCAGCGACTCGCCAAGCAAGCCCTGCCTGCCAAACGTGTAGAGCAGAGCGATACCGCCGACCACAGGCGGCAGCACCAACGGCAGGAGCACGAGCGCCCGGAGGACGCGCTGGCCCCTGAACCGGGTGCGCGCGAGGGCGAACGCCATGGGTACACCGAAAAGGACGCAGAGCAACGTACTTGTTCCTGAGGTCTGGAGGCTCAGGAGCAGCGCGGCGCGTGAGGAGTCGGAGGCTACCAACTCTGCGAACCGGGACCAGTCCACGCGAAGAACGAGTGCGGCGAGCGGCACAATGAGGAACAGGGCACCCGCCGCTGCGACCGCAAGAAGCCAGCGCGGCATTCCGGAATAGACTCCGGTCACTGGTCGGGCTTCCCGAAGCCGTGGGAGGACAGTATCTCCTGGCCGCTCCCTCCAAGGACGAGGTCAATGAAGTCCGAGGCCGAATCCCCGCTGCTTCCAACCGCTGCGATCGGATAGGTATTTACTGCCTGCGCGGCGGCATCGAACGGTACGCCGTCCACGGCGCCGCCCGAGGCGTCAACATCGGTGACATAGACCAGCCCGGCGTCGGCCTGCCCGGAGGAGACCTTGCCAAGGACGTCGGTAACCGAGCCCTCCTCGCTGACGGGCTCAAGCCAGACGCCGCTTACTTCCTGCGCTGCCGCAGCCGCGGCTCCGCAGGGCACCTGCGGAGCGCACAGCACCGTGGCAATACCAGGCTCTGTGAGTGACTCAAGAGATTCGATGCCGAGCGGGTTTCCCGCTGCCACTGCGATGGTCAGCACGTTGGTGGCAAACGTCTTCGACGGCGAGGCCAGCAGGCCCTCGGCAGCTACCTGCTCCATCGTGGCAGTATTCGCCGGGGCGAAGACCTCGGCGGGCGCCCCGGCGATGATCTGCGTCGCCAGGTCCGATGATCCCGCAAGGTTCAGTTGCACGCTCAGCCCTGGATGGACGGCTTCGAATTCAGTGGCGATTTCCTCAAAGGGGGCCTGGAGTGAAGCGGCTGCGTAGACGTTGAGGACGCCATCCGCCGCCGGATCCGTGTTGCTGCAGGAGGCAAGGGCACACACGACGACGACGGCGCTCACCAGCCTGCGCAAGCGGCGCGTCACCGGGGGCCGCCGGCTGATCGGGGTTGAGAGGTGAAATTATCCGCTGATGTCTCAACGATGACGTTAGTTGCTTTGATGACAGCAACAGCAACGGTGCCCGGCTCTATCCCAAGCTCGCGTACCGCTTCGCTGCTCATCAGGGAAACAACCCGGAGCGGTCCGCACTGGAGCTCGACCTGCGACATCACTCTGTCGCTGGTTACCTCTGTCACCAGCCCCACAAAGCGGTTGCGGGCGGACGTTGCAACACCGTGCGGGTCTGCGGGAAGGACAGCGCGATCGCGTGCCAGGCGTGCGAGCTCCAGTCCGTCGACAGAGAGGACACCCGATGAGCGCTTAGCGCCCAGGATTCCATCGTCGATCCAGCGGCGCACGGTATCGGTACTGACGCCCAGAAACTGCGCGGCGTCACGGATGCGTATTTGAGTCACGGCATCCAATCTATCGTTGTATCTGCGTCCAGATAAGCTATATCTGCACAGATTTCTCCTTCCGGGTCGAGACCATGGCGGAATGGGTTTGGGGCGGGGCTTTGTTTCGGGCTAAGATGGTTCGTCGGTCACATGTTCTACAGGAGTTTTCATCAAAAGCGATCTCAGTTCGCCCCTGGTCTTCAACGTCAGGGATCTTGGGCGCAGCCCGGGGAGCATGCGGACAGTCGAAGAACATGTGCCCGCGCCGAAAGATTTTGGTGTGGCGCTCATCGGCGTTCAGGAAGGCTCCAGCATGGAGCTGGACCTGAGGTTCGAGGCTGTGCACGAGGGGATCCTGGTATCGGGAACCGTTGACGTCGAAGTATCCGGCGAATGCGGTAGGTGCCTGGACCCGCTCAGCTACGGCACCAGTGTCGATGTGCAGGAACTCTTCTACTACGACGCCCCTGAGATGGCGGAGGATGAAGAGGAGGACCTGCAGCGTCAGGTCGAGAATGACACAGTCAATCTCGAACCGGTGCTGCGGGACGCAGTAGTGACATCGCTGCCGTTCCAACCGGTATGCCGGGAGGACTGCCAGGGTTTGTGCGCTGAATGTGGTGCTCGCCTGGAAGATGACCCCGGACACCGGCACGAGGTCCTTGACCCCCGCTGGGCTGCTCTGACAGGGTTGGCCGGTGCGGCCGCCGGCCCTGAGGCAGCGGAACCAGAAGTTAAGACAGAGTCAGACAAGAGAGAAGAGAGTTAGTCGTGGCTGTTCCCAAGCGGAAAATGTCCCGCTCGAATACGCGTGCACGCCGGTCCCAGTGGAAGGCTGTTGCTCCCAAGCTGGTGAAGACGGTGGAGAACGGTCGCGTCACTTACAGCCTTGCCCACCAGGCCAAGGTTGTCACCGATTCCGCCGGCACTGAGTTGTTCCTTGAGTACAAGGGCCGCAAGGTAGCCGACGTCTAAATGCCAAGAGCACCGGTTTACGGTGCTTGAGGCTTCGATCGCGAAAGCGTCGCCGCGTGGAGAGTTCAGAAGATCTTTTGAAGCGTCTCGGTGTCACTATTGACGCCGAGACGCTTCGTCTTGCCCTGACACATCGGTCCTATGCGTATGAACAGGGCGGAATCCCTACCAACGAACGCCTCGAATTCCTCGGCGACTCCGTCCTCGGGCTTTCGGTCACGGACGCTCTCTACAGGGACAATCCTGATCTTTCAGAGGGTGAACTCGCCAAGAGGCGTTCGGCGGTGGTGAGTACCCGCGCCCTCGCGAAGATTGCCCGCGGCCTCGATCTCGGGCAGCACATCCTCCTGGGACAGGGAGAGAAGCTCACCAACGGCTGGGACAAATCCTCAATTCTTGCTGACACCATGGAAGCCATCATCGGCGCCACCTATCTCAGCAACGGTATGGAGACCGCACGGTGCCTCGTCATGCGCATCATCGGTCCGGTGCTCCGGGACGCCGCAGCCCTTGGCGCCGGAACGGACTGGAAGACCAGCATCCAGGAAATCGCCGCGGCACAGCGCATGGGGGTTATCGACTACAAGGTGACGGGCTTCGGGCCTGACCATGACCGCCGGTTCGAGGCCGTCCTGGTGATCGGCGGAGCGACCTACGGTTCGGGTTCCGGGCGCTCCAAGAAGGAGGCCGAGCAAGAGGCTGCCTCTGCCTCGTGGAAGCTCCTTCAGCCTGAGGTGAACCAACTGCCTCTCGCACACGCGGACGCACAGCTCCGCCACTCCACGTGATCTTTGCACCTCGTTATGCCTGAGCTTCCCGAGGTGGAGGTAGTGCGCAGGGGTCTCGCGCGCTGGGTTCGCGGGCGCCGCATCGAGGCGGTCGACGTCCTGGACCCCCGTTCAATCCGCCGCCATGCCCTAGGCGCCGAGGATTTCATTGGAAACCTCATCGGAGCCCGCGTCAGCGATGCCGTGCGTCGGGGCAAGTTCCTCTGGCTGCCCCTTACCCTCACCGATGACGACGGCGGCTCCCGGCCTGCGCCGTCACCGAACCTGGCGTCCTCAAAGGAACTCCCGGACGGCAGGCCGCCAGTTGCGCTCATGGCGCATCTTGGAATGAGCGGCCAGTTGCTGGTCGAGGACCGCACCCAGCCGGACGAGAAGCACCTGAAGGTTCGCCTTCGGCTGTCTCCGGCTGCTGGGCCTCAGCCGGCGCCGGAGGAGCTTCGTTTCGTGGACCAGCGGATCTTCGGCGGGCTTTTTGTCACGAGCATGGTGGCAACAGCTGATGGTCTTCCCGGCGGACTGGGGGAGAACCTCGTTCCCCTGGTGCCGGTTGAAGCGACGCACATCGCACGCGACCCGCTGGACCCTGCATTCTCCTTCGAGGATTTCTACCGCAAGCTGCATTCCCGCCGCACGGGGCTCAAGCGCGCCTTGCTCGAGCAGACGCTCGTCTCGGGAATCGGAAACATCTATGCCGACGAATCATTGTGGGCAGCGAAGCTGCACTACGCCCGCCCCACTGACACCCTTCGGCGTGCAGAAGCCTCGCGACTGGTCGAGTCGTGTAGGGACGTCATGATCCGGGCGCTCGAGGCAGGCGGCACCAGCTTCGATTCGCTTTACGTAAACGTGAACGGCGCGTCCGGGTACTTTGAACGCGCGCTGAACGCCTACGGGCGGGAGCGGGAGCCCTGTCGGCGATGCTTCGAGAATGGTTTGGATTCCCTGATCCGGCGCGACACCTTCATGAACCGGTCCTCATACACCTGCCCCAGATGCCAGCCACGGCCGCGTAACGGACGCTGGTGAGGGGCTCCGACGTGACAAAAGTAAGTAAGCTGACTAGATTCGATATCTCAGTATCTCAGCACCCGACACGTCAGGAGTATCGCGATGAAGAACAAGTTGGTTTTTGCAGCAGGTATGGCAGCAGGCTACGTTCTGGGCGCCCGGGCCGGTCGTGCAAGCTATGAGCAGATCAAAGTGAAGGCCAACGAGCTCTGGAACAACCCGAAGGTTCAGGACAAGGTTTCCCAGGCATCGGAGACGGTAAAAACGAAGGCTCCGGAGGTTCAGGCGCAGGCAGAGCAGGCCCTGAAAAAGGCACAGTCAGCCATGCACCGCAATGGCGATCAGGACGGCCCCAAGAGCGCGCAGGACGAGTACAAAATCTAGATCCGGTGGGGCCCAACCGGCGCTTCTCGTGATTGAAATGTGACATCCAGCCCGAAAGAATGTAACGTTATGGACACGCCGGGCTCAAAAGCCCGGCTTCCTTCTGGTGGATTGCCTAATCCTGCCGCCGTCGGAAGGTCCGTTCGCTACACACTGCGGCAGGAGCGGGGGAACCAGATAGCGGGCTTCTTCAGAAGTCCTAGGGGTGAAGACGTACCGGTCCAAGACCGGTAGTCCGGGTGGCTCCCATCCGAATCCGACAGCTAACTCCGCCGGCATTGGGAGAGGCTATTTCCGTGTCCAAAAACCGTCATATCGCACGCCACCGTGCAACCCCGCCCAGCACCATGCAGGTCGTTTCCAAGGCAGTGAGCTCACACGCCGGCACAGTTGGCCGCCCAGCAGCCGTTGTTGTAGCAGCTTCCGGAATCATGTTCGGTGCGGCCCTGCCAGCAAGCGCGGGCACCACCACTTACACCCCAGCACCGTCAGTTGAGGCCAACGTCCAGGCTGCAGCCGCTCCTGTGGCCCCGGCAGCTCCGGTTGCTCCGGCTCCCGTGGCGCCGGCTCCGGCCGTCAATGCTCCTACCCACACTGTGCAGTCCGGGGACACTCTCGGCTCGATCGCAGCGAACTATGGCGTCAGCCTGGACGCCGTGTTCGCTGCTAACGGGCTCGGCTGGGATTCGATCATTTACCCGGGTCAGGTCATCAGCCTCTCCGGTAGCGCTGCTGCCGCTCCGGCTCCTGCCGCAGCTCCGGCGCCCGCTCCGGTACAGCAGATTCAGGTAGCAGCTCCGGCAGCCGCGCCTGCAGTGCAGGTACAGGCAGCTGCTGTTGCTCCGGCACCGGTCGAGACCAGCACCATGGGCATCAGCCTTGCCTCCAGCAACATCCAGGTTGCAGACAACTCGGGCAGCGCCAGCGGCGCAGGCATCCTCGCGTCGGCTCGGGCCCAGCTCGCAGCCGGTGCTATCCAGGATTGCACCGTGCTCCTCGAAAAGGCCCTTGGTACGGGCGATCTCGGACCGGCACAGTTCGCTGCCTACGGTACCCCGGTAAGCACACCTGCACCGGGCGACATTGTCATCACGGGCGGACACGTAGCCGTCTACGCCGGCAGCGGCCAGGTCATCAGCAGCGGAATGAATGGTGCAAACCTCACCATGCAGCACCCGCTGAGCGATCTGCCGGGCGCCTACTTCGTGCGCGTCTAATCTTCGCGTTAGTCTCTCGTCGCTGGGGAGGACCTGTAAAGGTCCTTCCCAGCGGCATTTAATGAACCAACGCGACAGGTGGCAGGCTGACCAGGCTGAGGGTCCGATCGCAAACCGTCAGTTATCTCAGCATCAGTGCCTGATGCGCGACGCTGAATCGCCATAGTGCGCGGCGAGGCGTGCAAATCCCTCGTCCAGGCTCACCTCCGGAGTCCAGCCAAGCAGGGACCTGGTGTGCCGCTGGTCGAACCAATGGGCCGTTGACAACTGCTCCGCGAGGAAGCGGGTCATGGGAGGCTCGCTGTCGGCCTTGGAAGCGCGCCAGATACTTTCGACGACGCTGCCGGCCGCTCTGCCTACCCAGCCTGGGATCGATCTCCGGGGTTCCCGGACGCCGCCGGCGGAGCAAATGCGGGTGAGGAGCTCACCGATCGGGCGCGGTTCACCGTTCGTGATGACCAACGGGGATCCGGAGATGTACTCCATCCGGTCAAGGGCGGCAACGATGGCCGACGCCGCATTGTCCACGTAGGTTGTGTCAACGAGCGCGGTTCCACCGGCAAGCAGCGGCAGCCTGCCCGCGCGTGCCCTGGTGAGTACCCGCTCTACCAGCTGGGTGTCACCGGGTCCCCAGACAATATGGGGGCGCAGAACCGCGACCGGCATCTGGCCGTCGTTCGCCTCGAGAGCAAGAATCTCCGCCTGCGCCTTGGTGCGCGCATAGGATCCGCGGGCGAGCTCCGGCTGAGCCGGCCCGGCAACCGCGCCAACCAGCGACGCTCCGGTGTGGGCCACTGACGGCGAGGAAACGTGCACGAAGTGCTGAACGCCCGCGGACCGGGCCGCAGCCAGGAGCCCAGCTGTACCGAGCACATTGGTGCGGTAGAAATCATCCGGATTGCCGGTGACAGACACCTTTGCCGCGAGGTGAATGACGGCGTCGACCCCCGCGACAGCGTTCGCAAGGGCGGAACCGTCGGCGAGGTCACCTGCTAGGTCCTCCGCGCCCGGCACACCGGAGGGACGCCGCTGGAAGGTCCTGACATCGCGGCCGTTTCGCAGGAGCAGGGATGCCACCGCGCCGCCAAGCATCCCGCTGGCACCGGTGACGAGGACCTTCACGGCCTCTTCCTCCCACGCCCCTGGAGGACGTCGCCGGCCCACGCGGCTACTGCGGTACGGTCGATTTTTGCGTTATGCCGGATATCGGTAGGAAGGGCGGACAGCGTGAGGACTGCAGCGAGATGGACTCCGCCCGGCCGGACAACGTCCCGGACCATAGCCGACAAAGGGCGAGGAGCCAGGCCCGCCTGATCGGCAGCTTCCACAGGAACGACGACGGCGACAACGGCCTGTGTGCCCGTTGGACCGACACCGACCACGGCCGCCTGGCGAACCTCCTTCAACTGTTCGATCGACTGCTCGGGGCCCACGGGTGTCAAAACGCCGTCTGCGGACGTGATGACGTGTGCAAGCCGGCCCTCCACCCAGAGCCGTCCGTCCGCGTCGAGATGCCCGACGTCCCCGGTGCGGTGCCAGCCGGTGGTGCGTGATGATGCCTGTTCCGTGATCCATAACCGGTGATAGCGGTCTTTGACGTGCGGAGCACGCACGAGGATCTCACCCGTAACGCCTGGCAGAGCTGAGGGCACAGCGGTGGCAGTGCCCTTGGGGTCAAGCGCACTGATAGTGATTTCCGCGCCCGGTACCGCTCTTCCAACACAGACGCCGTTCCCGGCTCCTGTTACAGAACTGTCCAGGGCTTCGCGAATGTCCTCGAGCTGTATGTCGGTGACGGGCAGCGCCTCCGTCATGCCGTAGGGCGTGTGCAGTGCGGCACCGGGTACCAATGGCTGCAATTGCTCCAGGAGATTCACGGGGATCGGGGCTCCTGCAGAGAGCAGCACGCTGACGCGTTGCAAGGCATCCTTGCGGCCGGGCGCAATGCCCGAGGCTGTGGCCAGGACGTTGCGCAGGGCAGCGGGGGAAGCGAAAACCGTGGTGGCGTCGATGGCCGCGGCGGCATCGGCCAGCGCCCGTGCAGTCAGCGTCCGCGGAGCGGTGACGTCCATATCGGGTGTAACCGAAGCCGCTCCCAGTGCGGGGCCAAGCAGGGCGAAGGGCGCAAAACCAGCAACGAGAGCGCTGCCCGGCGCAAGGTTGAGAGTTGCGGAGAGAGTGTCCCGCATCGCCGACAGCTGGCGGTGTGTGTACACAACACCCTTCGCCGGTCCTGTCGATCCGGAGGTGAACAGGATCGCCGCGTCGGAATCGGGGGCGGGATCCTCGCCCGCATAGCTCGAGTGCCCAGCGAGGAGGTCTTCGAGGCGGTGACGCACACCGAGGAGCCGAGCCCGTGGCGCTGCTCCGACGCTGACGCGGGTGCCCGGCCACCCGAACAGCCTCCCGGCGACGAGCGCGCGTTCAATGCCGATGAGGAAGTCCGGCACAGTGCCGCGAACGGCGCGGCTGAGCCCCTTGACCCCCAGCCCGGCGTCCGCGACCACGATCACAGCGCCCAATCTCAGGCAGGCATAAATCAACGTGGTCAGCTCAATGCCCGGGGGAACCATCAGGCTGACCCTGCTTCCCGCCGTGACTCCGATCCGGCTGAGGCCGGCGGCGAGGCGGCTGACCCTGTCCTCCAGTTCCTTCCATGACAGCGAATCGGCCACCGCACCGTCGCTTCCCATATCTGCCACCGCCAGCATGTCAGCGGCAGGACCGCTGCTCCGCTCGTGGATCTGCTGCCAGAGCGGGGTGAACGCTGCGGAGGGACGGGCGGGACGGCCGTCGTCGTCGTTCTCGGTGCGGTGGTCAAGCCAATCAAAGATTGGCGAGGCGATGTCACGGTCTTCAGCGACCAGATGGCTTGCGCCCTCGAAGCGGTGGATATCAGCCTGCGGAAGGCGTTCCGCCAGGTCATCGAGATAGGTGTCCGAAAAAATCGGATCTGCCGGGCCCCACAGCAAAAACACGGGCACGTCGAGTGTACGGATGGAGTCGGCAATCCGGCTCAACTCCGCGTGGCTTGGGTGCCCGGGACCAACGGGAATGTCAGCGACGAACTGTTCGATGCCTCGGCGTCGGGCGGCTGTCCGGTAAGGCAGGCGGTAAGCCGCCCGTACATCCCGGCTGAGACGCGGGCGGGCCAGCGCAAGCGTTGTATCGAGGAAAGCGGTTGTTGTCGACGTTCCCACCCGGTGCACGGCGCCGCTGAGAGCGAGGCGCAGCGGCGCGGGAATGGGGGAGCCCGGGTCCTGGTGGATTGCCGTATTGGTCAGGACGACGGCGGTGAGGTTCGCGCGATTGCGGTCGGCGAAGCCAAGGCTGACGACGCCGCCCCAGTCGTGTCCGACTGTCACTAGAGGTCCGCTGAGCCCGACCGCGGAGACGAAATCCTCGAGGTCGCGTACGCGGTCGGCGAGACGCCGGGTGCGTCCGGTCCGTTCGGAATAGCCCATCTCGAGTTGGTCAACGGCGATGACCCGCCAACCGTGCTCGGCACCCGCAGGCAGCAAGCTGCGCCAGAGGTAGGACCAGGTGGGATTGCCGTGGACACAGAGCAGCGTGCCGCGGAGATCACCGGTTATGGAGGCCAGGTTGTCCAGGTAGTGCCACCGGTTGATGGTTCCAGCCGGATCAACGTCGGCTGTGGACGGCACGTCGAGGTAGGCCGACCACGACGGGTCGACGCCGGGAAGTTCTACCACTCAATCTCCAGCATCGCGGTGTTGAGGCCGGAGCCCACACCCATGCACAGCACGCGGTCGCCGGTAGTAAGCCGCTGGGCTTCCGCGGCGAGCGTCATGGGCAGTGACGCCGGCCCGACGTTGCCCCAGAGAGGGAAGGTCTGGGGGACCCGGGCGGGATCGAGATCGACGGCTTCGATGATTGCCTTGGTATGGGTGGTACTCACCTGGTGGGTGACATAGCGGTCCATGTCCGACCAGTTCCAGTCCTGTTGGGCTTCGGTCCAGGCGTCAACCACCAGCTCCAGGCCGCCGTCGAGCAGCCCCTGTGCGTCCGTATACATGCCGTCGATACCTCCGACGCACAATTCGTGATGCTCAGTACCGGCACGCGCCACTCCGCCGAGGACGCGGTGGGAGCCCGGGTGGAGGTCCGCCGGGCCCAGAATGGCGGCGGCGGCGCCGGAACCAAGGGTCAGCGTTGCAAACTCCTGCATGAAACTCTCACGCGTGGCCGTTGGTTCATTCAGCCGCCGAAGGGTGGCTTCCTGCGTGGCCTGGGCGTCTTCCCCATTGACCACCATGGCGTACTGGATCTGGCCGGCTTCGATCATGTTTGCCGCCAGGGTCATCCCATTGACGAAACCCAGACACGCGTTGGCGACATCAAAATTCATGGCGGAGGACGGCAGCCCCAGACCGTTGTGGATCTTCACAGCAACGGATGGTTCGAGATTGGTGCGGGAGACCGAGGTGTTGATCAGCAGGCCGATCTGGGAAGCCGCGATACCTGTTGATGCGAGGGCCTTGGCGCCCGCTTCGATGGCGCCGTCTTCGAATCCCGTTCCGGGTGCCCACCAGCGCCGCTCGGTGATTCCCGCCACGCGCTGCAAAAGCCCTTTGGACAGCCGGAGCCGTTTCAGGGCCGGGGAGAGGATGCGATCGAATTCCGCAGACGTGACGATGACCGGTGCCTCAACACTTTCCACGCCGAGGAGCGCGGTGTTGTGATGTCGGAAGTTGAAATTACCGGTCAAATTTCCTGCCTCGTGTCCGTCTATTCCCTGTGCGGGTGGTCCGCTGGTCCGCTGTTCGCTGCACCGGAACCGATAGCGCTTTGCCGGCAGTGGATGCCAATCTGAAAATGATAAGCATACTTCGGTTACTAACGTTCCTGAGGAAAGCCTAGTTCCTCCGGCAGATAACGGCACGTTGACACCGGAGATACGCGGGTGGAGCTGCGTGGGTAAATGCCGTGAAACCGGCTGTGAACGCAGTAGATTATGGGTAACAATCCCTTTTTGGAGACCCGAGACCCGTGCACCTGAAAAGTCTGACCGTTCGAGGCTTCAAGTCTTTTGCCTCTGCGACGACCTTCGACTTTGAACCTGGAGTCACCGCTGTCGTCGGTCCCAACGGATCCGGCAAATCGAACGTTGTGGACGCCCTCGCCTGGGTGATGGGCGAGCAGGGCGCGAAGACGCTGCGCGGCGGAAAAATGGAAGACGTCATCTTCGCGGGCACCTCCGGCAGGCCGCCGCTGGGCCGCGCCCAGGTGTCGTTGACCATTGACAATGCCGACGGAGCGCTGCCGATCGAGTATTCAGAGGTGACAATATCCCGCACCCTTTTCCGGGCGGGCGGCTCCGAGTACGCAATCAACGGAAATAATTGCCGGCTCCTCGACATCCAGGAGCTGCTCTCCGATTCCGGGCTCGGGAGGGAGATGCACGTCATCGTCGGGCAGGGCCAGCTGGATCGTGTGCTGCACGCAACACCTGAAGACCGGCGGGGGTTCATCGAGGAAGCCGCCGGAATACTGAAACACCGCCGGCGCAAGGAAAAGACGGTCCGCAAGCTCGAGGCCATGCAGGCCAACCTCACCCGGCTCACCGACCTCACCGGCGAGCTGCGACGGCAGCTGACCCCGCTCGGCAAGCAGGCGGATGTCGCCCGCCGTGCCCAACAGGTGCAGTTCGAGGCCCGCGATGCGCGTGCGCGGCTGCTCGCCGACGACCTGGTGCAGCTCACCTCGTCTTTCGAGCAGGAGATTGCTGACGAGACTGCACTGAAGCAACGGCGTGCCGAGGTCGAGTCCCTCCTTGAGGCCGGGCGGTCCCGGCAGGCGGAACTTGAAGGCCTTGCCGCGGAGGCTACCCCGCGGCTGAATGCAGCACGTGACACCTGGTACCGACTTTCATCCGCCCGCGAACGCTTCAGGTCCCTCGGCGCCCTCGCCGAGGAGCGCCGTCGTCTGCTGGGGTCTGTGGACACCGCAGGGGAGGGTGGGCGTGACCCCGCTGAGTTGGACCGGCAGGCCGCGGTTGTCCGTGCCGAAGAGACTGAGCTGCACGAACGCGTTGCCGAGCTTTCCGATATGCTTGAGGACGCGCTCGAGCAGCGCGCCGAGGCGGAAGACGCGGCCGCCGCCGAGGAGCAGCGCCTCGCGTC
>NZ_JAROKN010000039.1:0-27646 GCF_029455255.1 Arthrobacter vasquezii
ACCCACAGCGCCGATGGTACTGCACCCGAGAGAGTGTGGGAGAGTAGGACACCGCCGGACAACACTTACGGAAAGGCCTCACCTTCACGGTGAGGCCTTTCCTGCTTTAAACCCACACCAACAACACCAACTAGAGTTCCACTATGGACAGTCTCTTCTCCCATCGTGATGCCGGCTCCACAGATCGCGAACCAGGTACTAAGCCGGGACCACTCACTGCAGAGGTGACCGTCCCTCGGACCCGCGACGAGTCATTCGCAGGGTTCACCGACGGTATCCATCTGTGGTGGCCCGTTGATCAGACCCGATTCGGCGATGGTACCCATCCGGAATTCACCAGCGGGGAGCTCTTTGAGGAGGATGCCGCGGGCAACTCGGCGTCATGGGCAACCGTGGCAGGAGAGACATCTGGCGGAGAGCTGGAGCTCAGGTGGCACTACCTTGGCAACCCGAATTTGTCGAGTCGTGTCGTGGTCACCTTCACCGCGGGTCGCGGAAGCACGCAGGTGAGCCTGGTTCATGACGGGTGGACGGACGGCGAGCTGGGTCACGAGCAGCGTGCTGCTGCGCCCAATTGGGCAGCCGTGATGGCTTCCTATCGACGATTCATGGGTGGCGCTTCGTGACGAATGCGGCTGCGCGCGAAATGTCCGATCAAACCTCCTCCCTCGTGAGGGAGTTGCACCTCGGCGTGCACAGCTCCCGCATTCTGATGAGCAGCGGGGTGCTTGAGGAGTATTCGCGGGATCAGGGCCCGGTCACGCAACCGGCGATGCCCGCCGTCGTCGTGTTGGCGGAGAGCGTTGAGGAAGTGCAGCACGTTATGCGGTGTGCGCATCTCTTCAAGGTGGCGGTCGTAGCACGCGGAACCGGGACCAGCCTTTCGGGCGGCGCCCATGCGGTGTCCGGGTGCATTGTCCTCAGCCTTGAGCGGATGAATCGCATCCTCGAGGTGCGTCCGCAGGATGAGCTTGCCATTGTGGAGCCGGGGGTCATCAACGCGGACCTGAATCTCGCGGTTGCACCGCACGGCTTGATGTATGCACCCGATCCGGCGAGTCACACAATATCCACACTGGGCGGCAACGTCGCCACCAACGCGGGCGGGCTGCGGTGTGCCAAGTATGGTGTAACCCGGGATTCGGTTCTGGCCCTCGACGTGGTGCTTGCAGACGGCACGCTTATCCATACGGGGCACACCACGTTCAAGGGCGTTGCCGGGTATGACCTGACCGCGCTATTCGTGGGATCTGAAGGTACGCTCGGCATTGTTGTGGGAATCACCGTGCGCCTGAAGTACCTTCCGATCCAAACCCGAACTCTGGCCGCCTTCTTCCCGGACTTTCCAGCAGCGGCCGCAGGCGTTCTCGCCATTGGTGCTGCCCGCGTTCAGCCGGCCATTCTTGAACTTCTTGACGGTAATACCCTGGGCGTCCTGGACGCCGCGTTCCAATCGAACCTTGCAGCCAGGGGCGGAGCCCTGCTGCTCATCCAGACTGACGGCTTTGGCGCTGAAGCGGAATCCGCCGTCGTGCGCAAAGTCCTGACCCAGGCAGGCGCGACCGTCGAAGCGGAGGACGGCTCGGAAGCCGCTATGCTCCTCGACTTGCGGCGCAACGCGAGAGGCGACGGCGTCGACGACGATTTCCGCGTTGGGGAGGATGTCGCAGTTCCGCGATCCCAGTTGGTGCACTATGCGGGTGAGCTTGAACGGATGGCCGCGGAACACGGCGTGAGGCTTCGCCTCGTTGCGCACGCGGGAGACGGCAACCTCCACCCCACGTTCTGGGTTAATCGAGACGAAGGGCAGGCGGGAATGCACAGGCTGCAGGCAGCGCTCGACGAGTCGGTGCGGGTTGCCCTGGGGCTGGGTGGAACCATCACCGGCGAGCATGGGGTGGGGCAGTACAAGTTACGTTGGCTGGCGTGGGAACAGAGTGCTGAGGTGCTGAGCCTGCAACGACGGGTCAAGGAAGCGTTTGATCCACTCGGGATACTCAATCCGGGCAAGGCGATCACCTGAGAACACGCCGCTGAAACCATCGGTATCCCGCTACCGTTGCCGAACCTTCCAGACGGATAGACTGGATTGAGCCAGCGCCCTGGAAGAGGCCAGTGGCATCGCACTGAAGAATGGGGACAACACCGTGTCAGACAACACCACCGGTCAACCGGGCAACGATGACGGCCAGGACGACTCCCGCCGATACCCGGCGGGGCAGCAGTGGCAGCAGCCCACGTCGTCCGACCAGCGTTCGGGACAGCAGCCGTCCGGTTACGGTCAGTCTTATGGCCAGCAGTCCGGTCAGTCCTACGGCCAGCAGCCCGTTCAGGGCTATGGCCAGGCGCCGGCTTCACCGTATGGCACACCCGGCGGCTACGGCGGCGGTTACGGTCAACCGACGGAGAACCCTGGAAAGACGCTCGGCATTGTCGGTCTGGTCTGCTCTATCATCTGGCCCATTTCGATTGTGGGTCTGATCATCTCTATCGTCGCGATGGTGAAGTCGAGGAAGGCCGGGATGGGCAATGGCTTCGCACTTGCCGGCATTATCATCGGAGCGATCGGCGTCATTACGGGCATCATCGCGGTAATCGGCTTGATTGCGCTCATTCCGTTCTCGCAGGAGGTCGTCGAATTCTGCCAGAGTGCAGGGCCCGGCATTCAGGAGTTCCAGGGCCAGCAAATTGACTGCAGTCAGCTGACCCCGTAAGCAAGGCGGGAAGCGCGGAAACTTCCAATCAGAGAGCGTCTGCGGTCCCGGCTCAAGCCGGGACCGCGGACGCTCTCTAGGTATTGCTTGCTCACAGGACGGCTCAGCTGCCCTCTTGCGCCCCACCGCTGATGATGTCCAACGTCTTGGTGTCAGCAGTCAGCATGATCGCGGCTTCGTCGCGGCGATGCCGCAGCACCGAATCCAGGTATGACTGCACGGCTTCGGCAAGCGGAACGTTTCTGTCTTGCTTTTCAGACATGTACCATCGGTGCTCCAGCACCTCATGGACCACTTCCGCCGGCTCCAGCTTTCCGCCGAGCTCCCGCGGAACTGCCCGAACGATCGGCTCGAAGACATCATTGAACCACTGGTGTGCGCTGATCTCTTCGTCGAGGCCCGGACTGTTGTCTGCCCGGTAGGCGTCCATGTCATTGAGCAGCCGGCGTGCCTGGTTCTCCTGGGCATCTATGCCGGTGAGCCGGATAAGACGACGGCTGTGATGCCCGGCGTCGACCACTTTGGGCTGCAGCTGGATCTGGGAAGTCTCGGAAACTGTCCGTATGGCGTACTCCTCGACGTCGAAGCCGAGTTCGTTCAGGCGCCGAATCCTTGCGTTCACCCGCCAGCGCTCACCGAGCTCGAACGACTCCTTGTCGGTGAGTTCGGCCCACAGGCGTCGGTAGCTGTCCATGATGAGCTCGCTGGTAGCCAGTGGGTCCACCTTTTCCTCAATGAGACCGCCCTCTGCCAGGTCCATCAGTTCACCGGCGATGTTCACCCGGGCAATCTCGAGATCATACTCGCGCTGCCCGGTAGACAATTCCGGATACAGTTCACCGGTCTCAGCGTCCACGAGGTAAGCAGCGAACGCCCCGGCATCTCGCCTGAACAGGGTATTGGAGAGTGATACGTCTCCCCAATAGAAACCGATGAGGTGGAGACGGACAAGGAGCAGCGCCTGGGCATCGATGAGGCGGGTCAGAGTGTCCTTGCGCAGCATCTGTGAGAACAGCGCCCGGTACGGCATGGAGAACTTCAGGTGGCGGGTGACCAGCACCGGGTTCAGGTCCTCGCCGTCACGCGTCTTCCGGCCTGCGATGACGGCAACCGGCTCCACGCACGGAACGTCCAGGCGCTGCAGCTTGCGGAGCATGTGATACTCGTGGCGTGCAATATGTTCGCTGGTTTCCTTCACAGCGATCACGGATCCGCCGAGGTGGGCGAATCGGACAATATGGCGGGAGATTCCACGGGGCAGAGCAGCGAGATACTCGGCCGGCCACTCCTCCAGTCCCAGATGCCATGGGAGGTCGAGGAGCTCCGGGTCGGTGGCCGCTGCCGTGATGTTGAGCGATCCCAGCGAGCCTTCCCCGAACGCACTCCGGGTCCTGGGCAGTTTGCCGGCCTGGTCATAGTCCGTTGGCTCGTGATGCCAGTTGGCTTCGGTCGAATCAGTCATGGTGATTGGGTGTCCTCACGGCGACCTGTATGTCCTAACAACGACGATGGCCCCCGCTGGTTGAGTTTACCGTCAACCAACAGGGGCCACCGCGGAATGTGCATCTAACCGCTAGCGGTCAAATTGCTACACGTGGTCGGCCAGGCGAAGGCCGTCCTTGGTGTCGAACAGGTGCACGTGGCCCTTTACCGGCCGTACATATACCGTGTCACCCTTCATTGGTGGGCGGCGTCCGTCTACGCGTGCCACGATGTCGTGGTCCTGGCCGTTGAGCGTGGTGTGGCCGTAGAGGTAAGCGTCAGCGCCAAGTTCCTCCACGACATCCACCTCAACCTGCAGGCCTTCGCCGGCACCGACGAGGCCAAGATCTTCGGGACGAACACCCAGCGTGACTGTACCGCCGTGTGCGGAGCTCAGGACCTCGCGCGCCACCGGGTACGTGGTGTCGCCAAACTTCACGCCGTCCTCCGAGGTCGGCAGCTCCAGCAGGTTCATGGCGGGGGAGCCGATGAAGCCGGCAACGAAGACGTTCTTCGGGCGCTCGTAGAGGTTGCGGGGGGTATCCACCTGCTGAAGGATGCCGTCCTTCAGCACTGCGACGCGATCGCCCATGGTCATGGCCTCGACCTGGTCGTGGGTCACGTACACGGTGGTGACACCGAGGCGACGGGTGAGCGAGGCGATCTGGGTACGGGTCTGCACGCGGAGCTTCGCATCGAGGTTGGACAGCGGCTCATCCATGAGGAAGACCTGCGGGTTGCGGACGATTGCACGACCCATGGCAACACGCTGGCGCTGACCACCGGAAAGAGCCTTCGGCTTGCGGTCGAGGTAGTCCTCGAGATCGAGGAGCTTTGCGGCTTCCCGGACACGCTGGGCGCGCTCTTCCTTGGAGATGCCCGCGATCTTCAGTGCGAAGCCCATGTTGTCGGCAACGGACATGTGCGGGTACAGCGCGTAGTTCTGGAAGACCATCGCGATATCTCGGTCTTTCGGCGGAACGTCGGTGACATCGCGGTCACCGATGAGGATGCGGCCGGAGTTCACATCCTCGAGGCCGGCCAGCATGCGGAGGGAGGTGGACTTTCCGCAACCGGAGGGCCCGACGAGAACGAGGAATTCGCCGTCTGCGATCTCGATGTTGAGGCCGTCTACTGCGGGCTTGTCAGTGCCCGGGTACAGGCGCGTAGCCTGGTCAAACGTTACCGTTGCCATTTTTTTCTTATCCTTTTCACGGGCAGGTACGTGCCCGACGATCCGTTGTGAATGGAAATATTCAGTTGGCGTGATCAGGACGGAGGCCGAAGTTGACCCACCGTGAACTGCGTCACAAGGAAAAGTATGGCACGAAGTCAGGTAGAGACGCCAGCACGACGTAACCTCACCAACTCCTGAAGGACCTCAACGAGATGCTCCGGGGAGGTGATGCGGTACGTCGCAGCGCTCTCTCCGTCTCCGACCTTGATCCCGACGTCGGGTGCCTGGAGGGTCTTCAGCGCGTGTTCGTCGGTGACGTCGTCACCGGCAAACACTACTGCGGTTGCCGCGGTGAGTTCACGAAGGGACTGCAGACCCCGTCCCTTGTCCGCCTGCACCACGGAGAGTTCCAGGACGTTCTTGCCGTTGCTCAGGTGGACGCCGTCCAGCGATGACAGTGCGGCACGCGCCGCAGTTGCGGCCGACTGGGCTGTCTCTGCGTCTGCCGTCCGCATATGCAGCACGACGCCGGCTGGTTTCAGTTCCAGCAGCGTACCGGGATGGGCATCGACCACCTGTTGGACGGCGCCGGTCGCATGGCGCAGGATTTCCACCTGCGAGGGCGTCAGTTCAAGGGGTGCACCACCGGGGCCGGTCCACGCCTCAGCTCCGTGACTGCCGATGAGGAGCGTTTCCGGCTCTGGAGAGGCGACCCGGCGCAGACTGTCCAGAGCGCGTCCGGAGATGAGCGCCGTCGTCGTCCTTGGCAGTTGCGCCAGATCGCGCAATGCTGCCGCCGATCCGGGCAGCGCACGGGCGTCTTCCGCGCGGTCAACCAGCGGGGACATGGTGCCGTCGAAATCGAGCGCAACCAGCAGCGTCTTCGTCGCGGCCGCCGTCGCGAGAGCGGCAAGCAATTCCGGGCTGAGTGAATCAGACAAGGAGATCCTCCCGTGCGCCTTTCTGCAGTTCTGAGAGGAAGGCCTTCGACCAGCGCTCCACGTCATTCTGCAGTACTTGACGGCGCATGGTGCGCATCCGGCGGGTTGCCTCGGAGGCGCTCATATCGAGGGCACCGCGGATGGCGCTCTTGAGACCGTCGATGTCATGCGGGTTGACCAGGATTGCCTGCCGGAGCGTGTCAGCTGCTCCGGCGAACTCGCTCAGGACCAGCGCTCCGCGGTTTCCCGTACGGGCTGCGACATACTCCTTCGCCACGAGGTTCATACCGTCGCGGAGCGCTGTCACGAGCATGACGTCGGCAGCCAGGTAGAGAGCCACCATTTCCTCCACCGGATAGCTGTGGTGGAGGTAGCGGATAGCAGTGTTCTTGATGGTGTCGTACGTGCCGTTGATACGCCCGACGGCGCCCTCCACCTCTTCACGCAGGAGCCTGTATTGCTCCACCCGTTCACGGCTGGGGCTGGCGACCTGGATGAGGGCGGCGTCCTCGACCTGGATCAGGCCGTCGGCGAGTAGTTCCTCGTAGGCCTTCAGGCGGTGGCCGATGCCCTTGGTGTAGTCCAGCCGGTCAACTCCGAGCAGGATGTGCCGGGGATTACCGAGCTCACGACGGATCTCCTGAGACCGCTCGATGATGTCGGGGCGGTTGGCGAGGTCGACGATGCGCTGGACATCGATGGAAATGGGGAACGCCTCTGCCCGTGAAACGTAGTCAGGGGATCCGTCTGCGCCCTTCACCTGTACCTGCTGCTGACGGACCGCGAGCCCCAGGAATCTGCGTACGCAGCGCAGGAAGTTGCTGGCGTCGCTCGGTCGCTGGAACCCGATCAGGTCAGCGCCGAGCAGGCCCTCGATCACCTGGCGCCGCCATGGGAGCTGGGCATAGATTTCGAGCGGAGGGAACGGAATGTGGTTGAAGAAGCCGATCTTCAGATCAGGACGGGCCTCGCGCAACAGCTTGGGAACGAGCTGAAGCTGGTAGTCCTGGACCCAGATGGTGGCGCCTTCGGCTGCGACGGCCGCAGTCTCCGCTGCGAAGCGCTCGTTGACCTTCCGGTAGGAATCCCACCAGTGGCGGTGAAACTCAGGCGGGGCGATGACGTCGTGGTAGAGCGGCCACAGGGTCGCGTTGGAGAAGCCCTCATAGTAGAACTCGACTTCCTCAGCGCTCAGCGGAACGGGAACCAGCCGGATCTCACTGTGGTCGAAGGATTCAAGTGCCTCGTCCGCGGCGCCGTGCCATCCTACCCATGCGCCGTCGGCCTTCTCCATCACAGGAGCCAGTGCGGTGACCAGACCGCCGGGTGAGCGCCGCCAGGAGCCGTTGCCGTCGTCGTCGTTCACGCGGTCAACCGGAAGTCGGTTGGACACCACAATGAATTCGAACTCACCGTACGGTGTGTCCCCTGATTGCATACTGTCTCCTCTGACGATCGTAGGCCTACTGACGACTTTAGCCGGTTGGGTGGGTAGGGGGAGCGGACAGCAGCATCACCTAAAATGGTAGGACGCGTAACCGAGTGAGCAATGAGGACTGATGACTTCCAGCAACCCCAGACCGAGCAAGGCACAACGGAAGTCAGAGTCGCGGGAGCAGGCACGGCGGGTGGTGGAGGAGCGGGAGCGCCGTGAGAAGCGTGCATCGTTCCTCATCAAGTGGGGCGTTGTTGCCGCTATCGTTGCAATCCTTGTGATCATTGGGTTGATCGTTGCCGGAAACCTTCGGAGTCAGGTTCCCGATGCCGGCCCGGCTCCTGCGCATGGCAATGAGTACGGCGGTATCACTCTGACCTCCACAACGGAGCTGGCAACAACGTCCCTTGAAACGGTCGACGTCGCGTCCCTCCCTGATGAAGCCCCGAACGCAGCGGATCCTCCGCCCGGCGTCGAGGCGTCTGCTACTGACCAGCCTGTACAGGTTGTGGCATACGTCGACGTGAACTGCGTGCACTGCGCCAACTTCGAGCAGACGCATGCCGAGCAAATTCAGACCTGGCTGGATGAGGGCGCCATCACGTTCGAGTACCGGAATGTGGCATACCTGGATCCCAATTCGCAGACGGAGTATTCGTCCCGCGGTGCTGCGGCGCTTGCCTGTGTGGCGGACACCTCGCCGCGGGCCTACTGGGACTTCTCTGCAGCCTTGTTCGGCAACTTCGAGAACGGCGAGCTCTCCGATGGGGAACTCGCCGAGATGGCAGCAACCGCCGGGGCCGGCGACATCTCCGCCTGCCTGGAGGAAGATACCTTCCGACCATGGGTGAAGTTCGGCACCCAGGCAGCAGAGACCTATGGCGTCAGCGGGACTCCAACGGTTTTCGTGGACGGCGAAGAAGTGCCGGATGCGGTATCCGACTTCGCCACGGTCACCCAGGAGCAGATTGAAGCGAAGAACTGAGGATCTCTGAGACCCGGTTGATTTCCCGCTGGCGGCGGCGCTGGGCTAACCTTGTCTAGCGCTGTTGAAGTTGGATAACGACGACGGCGCCCGCTGGCTCAGCCAGTCCGCCTCCTTAGCTCAGTTGGCCAGAGCACCGCTCTTGTAAAGCGGGGGTCGTCGGTTCGAATCCGACAGGGGGCTCCACCAGCTCAGCCGGAACTCAGAGCAACCTGGACAAAACGGTGCATTATTCCGCTCTATTGTGTCCGGACTGCTCGACATACTGTCCGGTTTGCTCCCCAGAGATCGAGATACTTCCGCTAATCGCTCGTGCATCGTTCTGTGCTTGCTCCTGTTCCGCGGTGACTATGATTCCCGGCAGATGGCCGGCCGCTGCAACCATTGCGCGCAGTTCAGCGACGGTATACGGGGTGGGGACCCTGCGGTGCGCCATGTAGTGGCAGTTCGGGCAAAGGGGTACGAGGTCGATGATCGGGTCGATCTCATAATCTGGCCGAAGACCTGCAGCAGGCACTGTGTGATGGACATGGCTGAAACCTGCGCCCGGCGGCCCATACGTAGCCTCGAAGTCAAAGCCGCACGCGTGACAGCTGGACCCGAGATGAGCAATCGCTACCGCTTTTGCCTCGGGATCGCGTTCATGCCGGTTGACGGGTATCCGCTGCAGCGCGTGCTCCGGGTAGGAGCCGGGGACTGGATCCACGGTGTCTGCGTGTTGACATACGCTGTCCACCACATGGCCGGACCAGGCGTCTCTCACTGCCGACTCGGTGTCCGGCGGGATGTGCCAGAACGAATCAGCAGCGGCGTCCCAGTCAATGTCCGGGGCACGAACCGCGAGCTCATCGGTGTGCAACTGTTCCCCTTCCGGCAGCAGGAGGTCGAATTGAACTGTGACAGACAGCCGACTGCCCGAGGCCTCCGGATCGAGGTACGTGACCGCAATCGGTTCACCCACCGTGACGCCATGCCCAATCAGACCCCGCCTGTTGGGCCCCGTTCCCTGTACGAGCAACCAGACCTCAGTTCCGGTGGGAAGCATCATTCCGTCATTGAGAAACCACTGTTCCAGATGCCCGCCGGAGTTCCGCACCTCGGCGACAGCTGATGCATAAGGTCCGCTCCAGTGACTCGTGTCCGGGTTCCACCCCAAAAGTACCGCTGCCATGGGATCAGTGTGTCACTACGGACTCGCACGGGTACGGGTGCCGATGGTTACTGAAAGGTAATCTCAAGACCCGTGCAAGTTACTCTCATGACTTGATGGAAGCCCTTGACGCTTGAAGTGTCTGCGGCAGATGCTGAGATTACGCAGTGCAAAAGGACTCATCGGGGGCGGATATGGGAACCATCAAGTGCAAGACGTGTCCAGGAACGTGGACCGTAACAACAACCAAGGCTGAAACCGTGATCGCGCAGAATCACGTTTATCTGAATCCAGGCCACCGGACAGCTACCGTGTGGAAGGACCAGCACGAAGAGGTCAAGCCTTCCTAGCGCTTCCCAGCGGGCTACGTACGGTTGAGCGCGTGCCGTATTCCGTTGGAACCAGAGCGCCAGTCAGCCCACGAGGCGCTTGGCGCGCTCGACGGCCTTACGCAGCTCATCCTGTTTGGTCTTGCGGGACAGGGACTGGGGACCTACGCCGGGAGCTTTGATGACGGTGACGCGGGGGACGCGATCCTGCAGGTGCTTGTCCCAGGTCTGCTGCACGGCATCGCTGCAGAGCAGCACCACCTCGAGTCGCGGCAGGAGGCGCAGGACCGAACCCAACGCCTTGGCGCCGGCCGTGCGGTTGTCGGCATTGGGATTCGACACGAGGAACGGGACCATGTTCCACATCAGGACGCCTTCATGCAGGCCGGCTGAATCGCGTTCTATCCAGCAGCGCTCAGCGGCGCTGTCCGGGTTGTCGACGGATACAAAACCGGTGCCGCTTTCGGAGAGCACTTCCTCCTGTGGGCGGTCCAGCACGAAAAGCACGCGGGCCTGATCTCCCGCGTCTGCCGGGTCAAAGTGCGGTACAGGGGTTGACCTGGTGGCCGTGTAGCTGGCTCGCCACTGCTCCAGGCTTTGAATGTGCGGGGCGGTTGCCAGCATGGATCGGCGGTTCTCGAGAACCGCATCGTCGGCCAGGGCTTGCGGATGATCGAGGTACATATCTCCACTGTATCCGCGCTCAGCCACTTCGTATGCGTCGGGTTCTCCAGATCCATCCGCTCGACCGGATCTGCCCGGAGTGGGTGTCCGGAAGATGGATGCAGTCCGCGAACGGGAAAATCAGGCGGCGCGGAGCCGGCTGACTGCGTGTCCCCAATCGCCGTGGTCTACGTCGATCGGCTCTCCGTCCTGGCCGAAGCACACGTCCACGGGTTCACCGAAGCCTTCACAGCTGTGGTCCGTGCACTGCTCCGTCAGGGTTCCCGCGTATTCGTTGGCGAACTCGCGCTCCCACTGATCGACCTGGCAGAGTGCCCACGCATCACCCTGATCGGCAAGCTCGCGGAGTTCGTCAATGGTGTATCTCCGCCCCCTCTCGGGGTGGCGAAGGTTACCTGTGAAAGTACTCGAAGGAGACGTTGAGATGTTCATGCGATCAAAATACGTCGTGCCTCTGACAATTTCGCGGGACCCGCTCGGCGAGTTACGGATCAATCAGGGTTCACCGGCTGCAGGGCCGATTGAACCGCCACCATGTTCTCCCCGTAGCTGGCGTCATAGGAATCCTGCAGCGTGCCGTCGTCATACACGACCGTGACAAACACGTAACCGTTCTCGATCCACGAGGTGAGTATCCTCTCGCCCGCCGTCTCGAGGAGGTCCTGTTGCACTGCTTCCAGCTCCGCGTGGTTTCCTGCGCCCGAATTCGCAGGTTCGGTACGCGGATCGATATTTGCGGGAGGGTCATAAAGCGCCAGCGGGGTCGGCGGACGTGTGAGAGTGAAGGTCTCGCCGTTCCAGGTTCCGTGCACGGCGTAGGTCCCCCAGGTCACACCCCCTGCTCTCTCCCACAGCTTCACCGCTTCCCAGTCCCAGCCGATGACTTCGGGGCCGGAACACTGCGGGGGATAGGACTCCATCACGGGTCCGAGGCACAGCATCACGGGACCGTCTTCGTCCGAAATCACCATGCCCTGCCCAATCAGCTCCTGGGAAGCGGGGGGAAGCGGCACTTCGCCGGGGCTCGCGCCGGGCGTTGCCACCGCGCCACAGCCGGTGAGCAAGAGCAGGCAGGCTGCCAGAATGATCGCCAAACCCCTCACCACACGGTCTCCAGATCCGCGTGGACCGCTGCGAGGAGGCGCTCCCTGTCATCGAGCAGATCCACGGGCCGATCCCCGTGAAGCGAGCCGTTCGGTGCAACGAACCACTGCAGGATGTGGCGATCCTTCCAGCCGGCGTCGAGCCCGATCTGGGCTACTTCGGCGAGGATCGGGCGCACTGTGTGCGCCGTTGAGTCGAACTGGAATCCGGGGTAAAGGACACGACCGGCCTTCGTCGCGACGCCGAGGATCCGGCGTTCGGCTGCGAGGCACCCGGCGGGTGGCCAGTGTGGCCCCAGCAGCGCGTCAACGTCGGCGCCGCTCAGCAGTCCGAACTCCAACTCGATGGCAACCCACTTGGCGCAGGCCGCCCTCACGGAACGCGATACCGCGTCCTGGTAAGCAGTCGCCTCACGTACGACCCTGGCTGAGCCGCCTCTCATAGGGCAAAGTTACTGCTAGCGGGCAGTCAATAGAACAGTTGATGGACAATTGACACCTAAACGCGACATCACCGGCTTACGACGACGGCGCACACGCCTCATTCAGCGCTTCCACCGACTCTGCCGGAACCTGGTCGCCGGCTGCCGCGATGTCGCGAAGCGGGCCGGTGATCTCGGCAGGAACACCCGCGGTCTCTGCGGCGTCAACCAATCCGCCGAGCAGTTCGCGATCTCCAGCGCTTACGTTCCCGTCGCTGACGAGTGAACACACCTGTTGCTGGACTTCTTCCGCGGCGGCACCGGCCACCTGCGATGCCGCATCACTGGCTATCTCACCGGCAGTTTCCTCAATTTGATTGCAGCCAGCCAGCAGGGCGCCGAGAGGGATGAGCAGGGACAGCACAGCGATTTTTTTCACGGTTCCAGTCTACGGGCACTGGCCCTGCAGACCCTGCGTAACTAGCGGTCCAGGTCCTCAGGCTCGAACTGGCTCAAGGGGGACCCTCCGAAGTTCGCCTCGTCATCACTTGCGTCGACTTCCTCGCTGCTCATGGGATCACCGAAATCGACGTCGGATGCGGCTTCGCCGATAGTAGGTTCTTCCGGCGGCACCTGCTCTTCACCGTCACGGAAGCGCGCTTCCTCGGTATCATCGCGAAGGCTCTGATCGCTTTCCTCGGCAATCGTGCCGGCTCCGGGCTCATCCTGCAGCAGTGGATCCTGCTGCCAGTTATCCGGATCATTCTCGGCAGCTGTGGGGTAGCCGTCCGGTTGGCCGTCCTGCACGGGATCGAGCGCCTCGGGCGCGATCGACTCGTTCACGGCGTCCGGCTCTTCGCCGACAACGTGCAATTCCTCATCGGGAAGATTCTCAGTCATGACCGGTCCTTTCGACGATTGCATTCCGGGAGGTGCTCCCGTGAATGTAAGCCTACTGATCATTCAAGGTTGAGGCCAGCCGGATGGGAAGCTCCCAATACCGGAGGCCTCCCATCCGAGCCGTCAGCCTGCGTGATCCCGCCAGCTGTGCTGCGGGTCGAATCCCAGTAGGCGCCGTGCCTTCTCGATCGAGAGCAGCGTTTCATGTTCGCCGACGTCCCTGACCAGCTCTACGCCGGGGAATACCTCTGCGGCCAGCGAGGCGCTCGATCGGCTCATCACGGTATCGGCGGCCGCGATGATGAACCGGTCAAAGCCGTTCCGCGCGTTCTCCAGAGCCTGCAGCACAGCCTGGGCTCCGTCCCGACCGTCAATGTATCCCCAGAGATTCCACTTCCTCAGCAGCGGATCCGAATCGAATGACGGAAACTCGGCGTAGTCCGACGGATCCATCACATTGGAGAACCGCAGCGCCGTGATGCTCAGCGAGGGATCCCAGCGAGTCAGCTGGATGGCCATCTGTTCTTCGAGGTGCTTCACCAGGGAATAGGTACTCTCCGGCCGCGCGTCATATTCCTCATCGACCGGAATGTACGGCGGGTCCTCGTCGAACGGAAGCCCGAGGACTGTCTCGCTGGAGGCGTAGACAATCTGCTGGATCCCCGCCCGCCGGCAGGCCTGGAACACGTTGTAGGTCGCCAGCATATTGTTGTGGAAAGTGGCGGAATCAGGCTGCAGCCCCGGTGCGGGGATCGCAGCGAGATGGACGACGGCGTCGAAACCTGAGTGCCGGTCATCCACTCCCAGCAACGCATCGACGACGTGACCATAGTTGGTCAGGTCGATTGAGAGGAAGCCAGGCCCGCGATCGCCGTACAGGTCGAATCCATGGACCTCGTGTCCGGCCTCCGTCAAACCCGTAACAACACTGCGTCCCAGTTTGCCGCTGGATCCCGTGACCGCGAGCCTCACGCCGGCCGCTTGTCAGGGGAAGTTGTCTTGGCCGCGTCAGTTTCGGCCAGGTGCCCGATCGCTTCATCGATTTTCTTCATGAGGGCGGGCTCCAGCGTTACGCCGGCGGCCGAAACGTTGGACTCGACCTGCTCAGGGCGGGACGCGCCGATGATTGCTGAGGCAACGTTGGGGTTCTGGAGCACCCACGCGATAGAGAGCTGCGCCATGCTCAGCCCGGCCTCGTCTGCGAGCGGTTCAAGCTTCTGCACTCCGGTGAGGACCTCATCAGACATCCAGCGCTTGATCATGTCCGCGCCGCCCTTGTCATCGGCAGCTCGCGAACCCTGTTCCGGTGCCTGACCCGGCTTGTACTTGCCGGTGAGGACGCCCTGCGCGACAGGGGACCACACGATCTGGGAGATGCCGAGTTCCTCCGACGCCGGCACTACCTTCTCCTCGATGACCCGCCAGAGCATGGAGTACTGCGGTTGGTTGGAGATGAGCTGGAAACCCAGCTCCTTCGCAAGCCCGTGACCGGCGCGCAGCTGCTCCGCAGTCCACTCACTGACCCCGATGTAGAGGGCCTTGCCCTGCCTGACGACGTCGGCGAACGCCTGCATGGTCTCTTCGAGGGGAGTCTCGTGGTCATACCGGTGGGCCTGGTAAAGGTCCACATAGTCTGTTTGAAGCCGCGTCAGCGAGCCGTCGATCGACTCCATGATGTGCTTCCGGGAGAGACCGGCGTCGTTATGGCCCTTGGGGCCGGTGGGACCCCAAACCTTGGTGAAGATTTCAAGGGACTGCCGGCGCTCACCCTTGAGGGCTTCCCCGAGGACCGTCTCGGCTGCGGTGTTGGCGTACACGTCCGCAGTGTCGAAGGTGCTGATGCCTGCATCCAGGGCTGCACGCACACACTGCGTGGCCACGTCATTCTCCACCTGGGAGCCGTGCGTGAGCCAGTTTCCGTAAGTGATCTCCGAGATTTTGAGTCCGCTGTTTCCGAGGTATCTGAATTCCATGGTTTCGATGCTATCCATCCCTGGGTCCAGCGGTACAGGGCACCCGCGGGCGACGCCGGATCCGGCCAGTGCCAACGGCTACACTGAATCGACGCCTTCCGACCAGTTGTGATTGAGGACCATGGGTACGTTTACTGCGCGATTTGCCACTGCGGAAGAACGCGGGAACTGGGATTCCCTGGTCACCGCCAATCCAAACGGCGGCAACCTTCTGCAGTCGGCGGCGTTTGCAGAGGTCAAGTCCCACCATGGCTGGAAGCCCCTGTTTCTCGTGTTCGAATCCGCCGGATACACCACCTACAACCTGGTCCTCGAGAAAAAGGTCCCGCTTCTCGGGAGCCTCTGGTACCTGATCAAGGGCCCGGATGTGGCAGCCCCCGAGGATGTTCCTGCGGTCCTGGACGCGTGCAAGTCCTTCATCCGGGAGTCAAAGCTCGCAGTCTTTGCAGTCAAGATCGAGCCGGACATTGAGGACGATGACGGCGTCCGCACCCTCTTCCGGCGCGCCGGTCTGGTGAAGGCCTTCAATCTCCAGCCGAATGATCACACGGCCATCCTCGACACCACCCCGGAGCCGAACCAGCTGCTGCGCAACCTGCACTCGCGCGGGCGCAACGCCGTCCGGCGGGCAGAGCGGGAGGGCGTCACCGTGGAGCAGATGGAACCCACGGATGAGAATTTCCGCACGATGTACCGCCTCATGGCGCACATTGAGGACCGCTCAGCGGCACGTCTCCGCTCGTTCGAGTACTACCGGCGATTCTGGACGAACTTCGTTTCCGCCGGTCAGGGCAGGCTCTACTTTGTGCACGAGGACGGCGAGCCTTCCGTTGGTGCCTTCGTCATCAACTACGGCCGCAAGGGCACCTACAAAGACGGTGGATCCAAGCCGGGCCGCTCGCAATACGGTGATTCGCATCTCCTTCAGTGGAGGGCGATCAATGATCTCAAGGCCGAGCACAACATTGTTGAGTACGACTTCTGCGGGACCCCTCCAAGCGATCAGCTGAAGGACAAGAGCCATCAGCACCACGGTCTCGGCCTGTTCAAGACGAGCTTCACCAAGACGGTCACGGACTTCGTGGGTTGTTATGACCAGGTGCTCAGTCCCATGAAGTACCGTGCGTGGCAGAAGCTGGGCGAACGCATCATGCGCCAGGTGTACTGGCGGCGCACAAATCAACCGTTCTACTAAACAGCAGGCCCGGCCACGACGAACGATCATGAGCCAGGAAAGGGGCATAAGAGTGGCAGACAAGACCGGTGCGGGCAAGCGCCGGAGCCCGGATACCAACCCCTCTCCGGTGGCTGAACAGCTTCCCGTCGTGAAGTCGCCGGCATCGCCGGGCAAGGCCAAGTCGAAAATCGCGCGGAAAGCAGCCGCCCGGCCGCAGTCCAACCCGACCGATGCCCTGCCGATCACCCCGCAGTCCGCCCGCCCGGACCGTTCACAGCTGGCAGCCCGCAAGATGCTTCGGCGCCTTGTCCAGGGGGAATCTCCGCCCACCCAGGCGATGAACCTGGTGGAGCGGCTCGCCGGCAGTCCCTATGCCAACCCCACTATCCAGGTGGGAGGCCCCGACGTCGGCGCCCGCCGCACGCTCGATTTCGCGCTCAGTCTCGCTGAGACGATGTTCCGATACGGTGCCGGAGCGCTGGAAGTCGAGACGAGCATCATTGCCGTGACCGCGGCGTTCGGGCTCGACAACATCGAGGTGGACATCACCAACCAGTCGGTGGTGCTCAACTACTCAGCGAAGGACCAGACCCCCACGACCGTTCTGCGCGTGGTACGGTCCTGGACCAACAATTATGCGGGACTGACACGGGTCCACCAGCTGGTGACCGACGTCGTCGACGGCGGGGTGGACCGTTCCGAAGCCATCCGGCGCCTTGACGAGATAACTCACCGGCCCAAGCCTTTCCCGCGTTGGATGGTCACGGCCGCCTTCGGTGTCTTCGCTGCGGCCATCGTGGCGTTCATCGGCGGCGGACCGCTTGGCTCACTGATCTCGTTTGCAAGCTGTATCGGTGTTGACCTGCTCTCGCGTCAGCTGGGGCGTTGGCGGGTGCCTGAATTTTTTGCGACGGCCACCTCGGCCGCCCTCGTCACGTTGGCCGCAGTGCTGTTGTGGTCGCTGAACGTACCGATCGCGCCCGCCCTGGTCGTGGTCGGCGGGATCCTGCTGCTCCTGCCCACCGGCAGGCTCGTATCTGCAACCCAGGACGCGATCAACGGATTCCCGGTGACTGCAGCAGGGAGGTTCCTGTCTGCCTTCCTCGTCTTCGCCGGAATTGTGTCCGGCATCGCCGTTGCGCTGGTGCTCGGCAACCTCCTCGGGGTTCCTGAGCTTGACGTGACGTCGTCGGTCGGCTCCCTGTACCCGCTGCCGGTGGTTGCGGTGCTCATCTTCATCGCGGTTGCAATGATCTGTATTGCCGAGCAGACGGACATGGCCCTGGTTGTACCTACGTCACTCATCGGAACTGCCGGGTTCCTGCTCTATTCGCTCGTTGTGAACCTCGGCGTCGGCTATCGGCTTGCGCCCGCCATTGCGGCTGTCCTGATCGGCATGCTCGCGCGGGTGGTTGCCCTCCGGATGGGCGCACCGCAGCTGGTGGTCGCCGTGCCTGCGGTGATGTTCCTCTACCCCGGGCTCACGATTTTCCGGTCGATGTATGACCTCACAATCGAGACGGACGTGACCGGCGCTGGCGCCATCGGCCTGTTCAACGCTCTCACCATCATTTTGGCCATCGCCGGCGGCGTGGTCCTGGGTGACAATCTGGCACGACCGTTCACCAAGAAGCTCAGCAGCAACGAACGACGCCGTAATCGACGCAGATGATCCGGCGACTCTAGCCGCGAAGCCAGTTCACCGGCTCGGCACCCTGTTCGGCGAGGAGCGCATTGGCCCGGCTGAAGGGCCGGGAGCCGAAGAAGCCGCGGGAGGCTGATAAGGGACTCGGGTGAGCGGACTCGACGAGCGGCGTAGAGCCCAGCAGCGGCTTGAGCTGCTGTGCCTCGCGGCCCCACAGAATGGCAACCAGCGGCTGGTCACGGGCAACCAGAGCCCGGACGGCGGCATCAGTGACTGCGTTCCAGCCAAGCTTCCGGTGGGAACCCGTTTCACCCGCTCGGACTGTGAGGACCCGGTTGAGCAGCAAGACCCCCTCGTCAGCCCAGCACGAAAGGTCACCGTGGCTGGGTGCCGGTGCCCCAAGATCCGTAGACAGCTCCCTGTAGATGTTGACCAGGCTGCGCGGCAGTTTGGTTTGCCGGGTAACGGAGAACGCCAGACCGACGGAGTGTCCGGGAGTGGGGTAGGGGTCCTGGCCGACGATGATGACCTTGACGTGGTTGAGTGGATAGGTGAAGGTCCGCAGTATGTGGTCCGGGCGCGGCAGCACGTGGGCGCCGGCCGCTTGCTCGAGAGCCAGATCCCGGGCCAGCTGGTGAATCTGTGGCTGAACGGGCTGAAGCGCTGCCGCCCAGTCGGAAGCCATGATTTCCTCGAGCGTCGCCGGAGCGGCGAACGGCAGCGCTGCGCCCGTGCCGGAAGGAATGGACAGGGTGGTGCCGCCGTCGTCGTCGTCGTTCATGGTTCTATCTTTGCCCGGATGGGCACTCAAGCTCCACCGCGGGTAAATGACAACGGTGTGATTCGCCACTACCATGGGGAAAGTAAATTGGGCGGAAACGGTGGATTGGACGGTGTGTCGTGAGCATGCAGGGACCGGCGCAGACAGACCAGAACGGCCACGCCGCGGGCTTGCGGGAGTCAGGCCTGGGTGAGCGGGAAGAGCGGATACTTGAGCTCGAGAGACAGTGGTGGAAATACTCGGGGGCCAAAGAGCAGGCCATTCGTGAGCTGTTTGATCTCTCTGCCACGCACTACTACCAGATCCTCAATGCGCTTATCGATACAGAAGCCGCGCTTGCCCATGACCCGATGCTCGTGAAGAGACTGCGTAGACTACGTACAACCCGCCAACGCGCCCGATCAGCGCGCCGTCTTGGCGTCGATGTTTAGCACCCACGTCCACCCAATCCGAGGATTCCCCGCACCATGACCCAATACCCCCGCGACGAATTCGACCAGGTTCCCGAATCCGCCGCCCGGCAGGGAGTCCACCGCGAGCGCATTGTGCCTACGCGATCTAGCGGTCTGGCATTGAAGGTTGTTGCGGGAGTCCTGGTCCTCGCGGTTGGCCTGGCCGCATACTTCCTCTTTCCGCGCCTTGGGCTTGGGCAGGCCAGCGATGTCACTCCGGGGAGCACCAGTTCTGCGCCGATGCCGTCCATCACGGCCGAGGGGGCGGAGGGAGAACCCAGCGAAGACGCCAGTGAATCTGCGGAGCCCACGGAATCTGTGTCGCCCAGTGCCGCACCCACTCCCGGGGAAGAGCCGACTGCCGGCTCGGAACCGACAACCGAAGAGGAACCGACAGCCGAGGCAACCGATTCGCCGTCAGAAGCGGCAGCAGTCGTCGACATCACCCAGCCGGTTGCCGTGCTGAACGCCACCGCGGTCAGTGGGCTGGCAAGCACAGCGGCGGGCAGGCTGCAGGCGGATGGCTGGAACGTGACCCAGATCGGCAACTGGTCCGGCCAGCAGCTGCAGGGGTCCATCGTGCTCTACAACGCAGAGGAGCAGCGCCCCACGGCTGAGGCGCTCGCCGGTGCCCTTGGTATCGGCGCTGTCCAGGGCAATGCGGGTTTCGGCGATATCACGGTGGTGGTCGGCCCCGGCTTCCAGTGAGCCGCCCGGTTAAGGATCAATAACATTCACTGTGTTCCGCATCACTGCTTTCGAGTTCTGGGATTAGATGTATCTCAGCCCCGCCGTCAATAGTTAAGCGGGGGATCTACATAGTGGGAGAACAACATGGCGCAGGGAACCGTGAAATGGTTCAACGCTGAAAAGGGGTACGGCTTCATCACTGTCGATGAGGGCGGGGCGGATGTCTTTGTGCACTGGTCCGCAATAGACATGGAGGGCTACCGTGCACTCGATGAGGGCCAGCGGGTCCAATTCGAAATCGGAGAAGGCCAGAAGGGCCCGCAGGCGGAGGCCGTGCGGCTCGCATCCTGAGCAACCCAAGCAACACTGAACAACGACGGCGCGCTTCCCCTGTCAGGGCTGGTGCGCCGTCGTCGTTGTTTTTCCCCAAGGCGAAACAGCTTGCACTCGCAGTGTGTGAGTGCTAATTATTGTCTTAGCACTCTGGTGTGACGACTGCTAAGACGCCACACTGGGAGTGAACCAGGCAACCTCTGTGGTGAGGGCTGGTTGGGGAGGTACAGAGATCCTCCCGGATCAGTCCGTCCGTCGCGGGCATCACAGGCCGGTAGCAGCATACGCATGACCGTCCCGAAAGGACCTACGCCGTTATGGCCAAGATCATTTCTTTTGATGAAGAGGCACGCCGCGGCCTCGAGCGCGGATTGAACATCCTCGCTGACGCAGTCAAGGTTACGCTGGGCCCCCGCGGTCGCAACGTTGTCCTTGAGAAGAAGTGGGGCGCTCCCACGATCACCAACGACGGCGTTTCCATCGCCAAGGAGATCGAACTCGACGATCCGTTCGAGAAGATCGGCGCCGAGCTGGTCAAGGAAGTTGCAAAGAAGACCGACGACGTCGCCGGTGACGGAACCACCACCGCCACCGTCCTCGCCCAGGCACTCGTCAAGGAAGGCCTGCGCAACGTAGCCGCCGGTGCTGATCCGCTGAGCCTCAAGCGCGGAATCGAGAAGGCAGTTGACGCCGTCACCGCCGAGCTTCTCACCTCCGCCAAGGAGATCGAGACCAAGGAAGAGATCGCAGCTACGGCTTCGATCTCCGCCGGTGACCAGCAGATCGGTGACCTCATCGCTGAAGCCCTCGACAAAGTGGGCAAGGAAGGCGTTATCACCGTCGAGGAGTCCAACACCTTTGGACTCGAGCTTGAGCTCACCGAGGGTATGCGCTTCGACAAGGGTTACATTTCCGGCTACTTCGTCACCGACGCAGAGCGCCAGGAGACGGTCCTTGAAGACCCCTACATCCTGATCGTCAACTCGAAGATTTCCAACGTCAAGGATCTTGTCGCTGTTCTTGAGAAGGTCATGCAGTCCGGCAAGCCGCTGCTGATCATCGCCGAAGACATCGAGGGCGAAGCCCTGGCTACCCTCGTGGTCAACAAGATCCGCGGCACCTTCAAGTCCGTTGCCGTCAAGGCACCGGGCTTCGGCGACCGCCGCAAGGCTCAGCTGGCTGACATCGCCATCCTGACCGGGGGCCAGGTCATCGCCGAGGAAGTTGGCCTCAAGCTGGAGAACGCAACCCTGGATCTTCTGGGCCAGGCACGCAAGGTTGTTGTCACCAAGGACGAGACCACCATTGTCGAGGGTGCCGGCAATGCCGAGGAGATCGCCGGCCGGGTTGCGCAGATCCGCGCCGAGATCGAGAACTCCGACTCGGACTATGACCGCGAGAAGCTGCAGGAACGTCTGGCCAAGCTGGCAGGCGGCGTTGCAGTCATCAAGGCCGGAGCCGCAACCGAGGTTGAGCTGAAGGAGCGCAAGCACCGCATTGAGGACGCCGTCCGCAACGCAAAGGCTGCTGTTGAAGAAGGCATTGTTGCCGGTGGCGGCGTGGCCCTGATTCAGGCCGGCGCCAAGGCATTCGCCAACCTCAACCTTGAGGGCGACGAGGCAACCGGTGCAAACATTGTTCGCATCGCCATCGACGCTCCCCTCAAGCAGATCGCTTTCAATGCTGGCCTCGAGCCCGGCGTTGTGATCGAGAAGGTTCGCGGACTGCCCGCAGGCCATGGCCTCAACGCCGCAACCGGCGATTACGAGGACCTTCTGGCTGCCGGCGTGAACGACCCCGTGAAGGTTACCCGCTCTGCACTGCAGAACGCTGCCTCCATTGCGGGCCTGTTCCTTACCACCGAAGCTGTTGTCGCGGACAAGCCTGAGAAGGCTGCTCCCGCAGGCGGCGGCGACGAAATGGGCGGCATGGGCGGGATGGGCGGCTTCTAAGCTTCCCAGCCTCACCAGCAGGAATACCTGCGAAGACAGTTACACCAAAGGCCGATCCCTTACAGGGGTCGGCCTTTGGGCTGTGCGAGCCGGAAGATTCGTGCAGCTATGGCGGGTTCTCCGGCCTGGAAGCCGCCGCAGCTGCACAAAACTTCGGGGGTGGGCCGGTTCGGCTAGTGCATGAACATGCGGGCGTTGCTCAGCTCTGCCTGACTGTACTGCTCGGTTGCAACGCCGAGAGCCTGGTTGATGCTGGTCAGCGATTCCTCGACCTTGAGCTGGGTTGCACGCCAGTCCGTCACCAGCTGCTGGAAGTTCTGCGAGGCCTGACCCTGCCACTCGGACTCCAGGGATCTCAGCCCCGACTGCATGGCATTGACCTCTGCCTGGAGCCGGGCGATGGTATTTTGCACGTCTGCGCTCTTGGCGGCGAGCGAGTCCGTATTGACGTTGAAGTAGGTCATGGTTCCTCCTGGGCTTCTGCTGTGTATGCGCTGCGCCTTCGACGTTAGAGGGCGCGGGAAGCGGCGCACGCCCTTGGCAGCGGAATGTGGGTAACCTGCCTGCACCCAAGGGGCCGGGGAGGAGGAGTCCCCTGCAAGAATCGCGCGTCAGTCGTCTGCCGGCGGCGTGCTTTCCGTGTCATGCGGCAGCCGAATGGATAAGGTGGCGCCGCCGCCGGGGGTGTCCTCGAGCCGAACGCTTCCATCATGCTGCGCAACCAGCGCCGCGACAATGGCCAAGCCAAGGCCGGTACCGCCGGTTTCCCGGTAGCGTGAGGAGTCTGCCCGGTAAAAGCGCTCGAAGACCCTCGCGGCGTCTTCCTCGGAGATGCCGGGACCGTGGTCGCGTACCTCGATCACCGAATCGCTTCGGCCATGGATCACGGGAGCGACGCCCACGGCAACCTCGATCGGCGACCCTTCGGGCGTATACCGCAGGGCGTTGGTCATCAGGTTTGCGACGACCTGGCGGAGGCGGGCCTCGTCACCGACTGTCGGGGCATGACGCGCCGGTCCACCGTCGAGGCCGATCACGCGGATAGTGCGTTCCGGTGCGATGGCTCGGGCGTCCATGGCGGCATCGTTTCCCAGCACCAGCAGGTCTAGCGGTTGGGACTCGAGGGGCCGCTGCTCGTCGATGCGCGCCAGGGTGAGCAGATCCTCGACCAATTGGCCCATCCGCTTGGCTTCGCTCTCGATACGGCCCATGGCGGCCTTGACGTCGTCGTCGTTCTGGAGGGCACCGTGACGGTACAGCTCGGAAAATCCGCGAATGGTGACCAGGGGTGTACGAAGTTCATGCGAAGCGTCCGCGACGAAGCGGCGCATTTTCCGTTCTGAATCCATCCGGGCTGCAAACGCAGACTCGATGTGCGCAAGCATGGCGTTCAGGGAGCGGGAGAGCCTGCCCACCTCGGTGGCGGGACGCTCAACCTCGACGCGGCGTGAGAGGTCGCCGGCGGCGATCGCCGCCGCTGTCCGCTCGACGCGGCTCAACGGACGGAACTGCCGAGTAACCGCAAGGTAGGCGACGATCGAGGCGGCGGCAATTGAAAAGAGTCCGACTGTGAAGATGATGCGCCCGGCTTCGGACACTGTCTGGTTCAGGGTAGACATGGGGCTGGCAACAGCCACCGACGTGTTGTCCGCCTGCAGCGGGAACACCATGACGCGCCACTCGCTCTCACCCCTGCTCCCGGGAACCGTGAAGCCCTCCACGTCTCGTTCCTCAACTTCTTCGTGATCGAGTAGAGGAAGTTTTGGAACCTCGTAGAGCGCAGACGAGTGGGTTGCGCGGATAGCGTTTCCGTTGGAGTCGAGCCAGACGCCATAGAAGCGGGAAAGGTCCTGACTGGTGTCACTGCCGATGGTGCCGATGGTGTTGGTCACCAGCTGCGCGTTGGCATCGATGTCCTGGTCCATCTGGACTATGAGACTGTTGCGGAGCAGGGAGATGGTCACGATCCCCGTGATGGCAACCGTGAACACCATGAGCAGGGTCATGATGGCGATGAGTTGCGTGCGGAGGGAGGCAGACTTCCAGCGACGTATCACGGCGGGTACAGAGATGCTTGTTACCGCTTGTCAGCGGTGCGCAGCAGGTAACCGACCCCGCGCTTGGTCTGAATCAGCGCCGCGGCATCCGGGTTCTTGTCGATCTTGCGCCGCAGGTAGGAGATGTAGGACTCCACGATGGAGGCGTCTCCGTTGAAGTCGTACTCCCAGACGTGATCGAGGATCTGCGCTTTGGACAGGACGCGGTTCGGGTTCATCATCAGGTAGCGGAGGAGCTTGAACTCTGTGGGGGAGAGGTCAATGACCTCCCCGCCGCGGCGCACCTCGTGGGCGTCGTCGTCCAGTTCGAGGTCATCGACACGGATGACGGCGCCGTCGTCGTCGTGTGGCTGGGTGCGGCGCAGGACGGCGCGGATACGGGCAACCACCTCGTCGAGGCTGAAGGGCTTGGTCACGTAATCATCACCGCCCACGGTGAGGCCGGTGACTTTGTCATCGGTGTCATCGCGTGCCGTCAGGAAGACCACGGGGAAGTGGCGGCCAGCGGCGCGGAGCCGGCGGGTGACGGTGAAGCCGTCCATGTCCGGCAGCATCACGTCGAGGACGGCGAGGTCTGGATTGTGAGTTTCCGCTGCGGCGAGGGCGTCGCGTCCGTTGGCGGCGGCGACAACATCGAATCCCGCGAACCGCAGTGAAGTGGAGAGCAGTTCCCGGATATTCGGCTCGTCATCGACTACAAGCAGTTTGGCTTCAGGTACTGATTTATTCACGATTCCCAGTATGCTCCCAGCAGCTGGGAGTTGTCTGGATGCTTGCTGTATGCGCGTCGGGTGTCAGGTCTGTGGGATGTCTGCGGCATCCATGATGGTGTAGGCGTAGCCCTGTTCAGCGAGGAACCGCTGACGCTTTGCTGCAAAATCCTGGTCGATGGTGTCACGCGCGACGACGGTATAGAACCGCGCTGCCCTACCGTCACCCTTCGGCCGCAGCAGCCGGCCCAGCCGCTGCGCCTCCTCCTGCCGGGAGCCGAAGGACCCTGACACCTGTATTGCCACTGACGCTTCCGGAAGGTCGATCGAGAAATTAGCGACCTTGGAAACAACTAGGATGTGCAGCTCCCCGGAGCGAAAGGCATTGAACAGGCGCTGGCGTTCCTTGACGGACGTCTCACCTTTGATGACGGGAGCATCGAGCCGCTCACCCAGCTCATCCAGTTGATCGATGTACTGCCCGATCACGAGGAGCTGTTCGCCCTTGTGCGAGGCGACCAGCTTCTCCACGACTGTTGTCTTCGTCTCGGAGGTTGCGCACAGACGGTATTTGTCGCCGTCGTCGGCCATTGCGTAGGCGACCCTCTCATCGCGCGGGAGGTCGACCCGCACCTCAACACAGTCCGCAGGCGCAATGTAGCCCTGCGCTTCGATGTCCTTCCAGGGCGCGTCATAGCGCTTCGGTCCAATGAGGGAGAACACCTCGCCTTCGCGGCCGTCCTCACGCACCAAGGTGGCGGTCAGGCCGAGCCGCCGACGGGCCTGCAGGTCAGCGGTCATGCGGAAGATCGGTGCGGGCAGCAGATGAACCTCGTCATACACAATGAGGCCCCAGTCATTGGCGTCGAGCAGTTCGAGGTGCGGGTAGAGCCCGCCGCGGCGCAGGGTCAGCACCTGGTAGGTCGCGATGGTGACCGGCCGGACCTCCTTGACGGATCCGGAGTACTCGCCGATCTCTTCCTCGGTCAGCGAGGTCCGCTTGAGCAGTTCGTCCTTCCACTGCCGGGCGGAGACGGTGTTCGTCACGAGGATGAGGGTGGTCGTGGAGCTCGTCGCCATGGCCGCGGCGCCCACCAGGGTTTTACCTGCCCCGCAGGGAAGCACAACGACGCCGGACCCGCCCGCCCAGAAGTTCTCCGTGGCCACCTTCTGATAGGGACGCAGCGCCCAGCCGTCTTCGTTGAGCATGATGGGGTGCGGGGTGCCGTCAACATAGCCGGCGAGATCCTCAGCCGGCCACCCGAGTTTGAGCAGGAGCTGCTTCAGCTGCCCGCGCTGGGACGAGTGCACCACCACCGTCTCGCCGTCAATGCGCGGGCCCAGAAGCGGCTCGATCTTCTTCGCGTGCAGGACTTCCTCGAGCACGGGGTAGTCGTTGGTGCGCAGCACGAGGCCGTGCTGGTCATCCTTTTCCAACCGCAGCCGGCCGTAGCGGGACATTGTTTCCTCGACGTCGACGAGGAGCGCGTGCGGCACCGGGAAACGGGAGTACTTCAGCAGCGTATCCAGCACCTGTTCGGCGTCGAGCCCTGCCGCGCGGGCGTTCCACAACCCAAGGGGAGTGAGGCGGTAGCTGTGCACATGCTCCGGCGCGCGCTCCAGTTCGGCGAAAGCGGCAATGGCATGCCGGGCTTCGGTGGCCTGCTCGTGATCCACCTCCAGCAGGATGGTCTTGTCGCTCTGGACGATCAGCGGCCCGTTAGGCATCCGTTGAAGCCCCTTCCACAGTTTCCACATCCATGATCCGATGCACGGAAATTACGCGCTCGGTTTCCTTCTCCGGGTCGAAGACCCGTACACGGCCGGCATGGACCGACAGTGGAACAAACACCTGACGGGTGGAATTCCCTGCGCTGTCCGCAAAGCCCATCCGGACGGCCTGCTTTGTTCGGATCGCAGTCCGCAGCGTTTCAAGGCCGATCATCGCCTCGCTTTCGGCTCCTCCGCCCGTGCCGGGCCGGCCGTTGCCCCGCAGCACCGTCATCTGCGCTTCAAGATCTGTCTCCGTAAGTACCCAGGGGTTGGTCCGTACCGCGGACGACGACGGCGCGGAGCCGGCTGCCGCCCGTAAGGTAACCCGCGGTGCCGCGCCGCCCTCCAAGGCGGGCGAATAGCCGAGCTCACGCAGGGAAGCGGCCAATTCAGCCGGCGTGGCCCGGGCCGTCACGACCGTCGGAGCGAGCCGGGCGAGCCCGAGCGAGGCAGCGGCAGGATCAGAGAGCAGGGCCGTTAGAGCGGCGTCGTCGTCGCTTCGAACGTAGCTGGATGCGGGACCAACGCGCAGGGAGCCGTAACGGGCTGCGGTGTCTTCCACCAGATAGCGCAGCGGTTGTGGGACGTTTGTCGCGGAGTGCTTCTCAAGGAAGGTCAGGATTGCCACGGCGTCCTGCCCGTCGTCGAGCGCCCGGCGCACTGACTGTGCGGAGAACCTGTATACGGTTGCCGGGCCCTGCCCCTCCGCGGATGCCAGCAGCGCCAGCTCGCGCGCCACACCCGGCTCAAGGTAGCCCGGCGCTACCGCGGTCAGGCCCGC
>NZ_JAROKN010000003.1:0-163569 GCF_029455255.1 Arthrobacter vasquezii
ACGGGAACAGGCAGCGGAGCGGGCCAGGATCCGCCGGCTCCAGAGCGCCAAGGCAGCCGCCGTAGGAAAGGCCGCGCACCAGGCCGTGGCCTTCCTCGACGTCTCAGTCAACCGTGCCGGCCGCGCCCGGAACGCTGCTGACGAGGTACGGTCCGCGTGGGAGGCCGAGCTCGCCGGAGTCCGCGCTCGCAACGAGTCGCTGATGGAAGAGCTGGCGGAGTTGACCGATTCCGTGCACCGGGATGAATTGGCCCGCGCCCAGCAGCGGCTGAGGATCGAGGCACTTCAGAACCGGGCTATCGATGAGCTGGGGCTCACTGCGGATCACCTGGTCGCCGAATTCGGACCGGACCAACCCGTTCCGGCCCCCGCGCAGCCGGCGGACAAGTGGGCGGAGCTGCACGTGGCCGTGGACGACGACGGCAATGCCATCCGTGAGGGCGTGCCGTATGTCCGCGGAGAGCAGGAGAAGCGCCTCAAGCGGGCCGAGCGGGATCTTTCGGCGCTCGGCAAGGTGAATCCGCTGGCGCTGGAGGAGTTTGCGGCGCTCGAGGAGCGTCACCAGTTCCTCAGCACCCAGCTGGAGGACCTCAAAGCCACCCGTAAGGACTTGCTGGACATCATCCGCGAGGTCGACGAGCGCGTGGAACAGGTGTTCACCGCCGCCTACCGGGACACTGCGGAGCAGTTCGAGCGCGTGTTCGGTCGTTTGTTCCCAGGCGGCGAGGGCCGGTTGGTCCTGACCGATCCGGAGGACATGCTGACCACTGGCATCGAGGTCGAGGCGAGGCCGGCGGGCAAGAAGATCAAGAGGCTCTCACTGCTGTCCGGCGGCGAAAGGTCACTCACCGCCGTCGCACTCCTGGTGGCGATCTTCAAGGCCCGCCCCTCCCCGTTCTATGTGATGGACGAGGTGGAGGCGGCACTCGATGACACCAACCTTGGCCGGCTCATCACCATCTTCGAGGAACTGCGGGAGTCAAGCCAGCTCATCGTCATCACCCACCAGAAACGCACCATGGAGGTGGCGGACGCGCTCTACGGCGTGACGATGCGCGGCGATGGCGTGTCTACGGTGATCAGCCAGCGGCTGGTGGACGCCTGACGGACAGGTCCGTATCGACCAGCGTCTCGCGTGCCGCCGTCCACATCAGGAAAGCGGCCAGGGCCGTCACGCCGGTGAGCCCGAAGGCCCAGCCGTAGGAGAAGGCATCGACGAGCAGCCCGGCCAGGATCGGCCCGAAGATGGCTCCGGTATCGGTGCTCATCTGGAAGGCGGCCAGCACCTTGCCGCCGCTCCTGTCGTTGCCGATGACGTCGGCGACAGCCGCCTGCTGTGCCGGGTTGAGGATGCCTGCGCCGATGCCCGCGACCACTGAGACGGCGAGGAATGTCGTCACATCCGTGGTGAGGCCAAGGCATGCCATCGCGGCGCCGTTGACGGCCAATCCGGTGAGTACGAGCGGTTTCCGGCCGAGTGAATCGGCCAGCCTGCCGGAGACTGTCAGAGCGAGTGCAGTCCCGCCGGCGAAGAAGGCGAGGGCGATTCCGGCCACCTCCGGGCCTGCTCCGAGCACTGCCGCTGCGAACAGCGGCACGAGCGCCATGCGCACGCCGAAGGACGCCCAACCGTTTGCGAAGCCGGACACGAGCGCGGCCCGGTACGCCGAATCCCGGACGGCTTTTCGCACGGTGAGGGCCGGCTGGGCGGCAGCTGCCGTGCGGGTGCCCAGCGTGGAGTCCTTGAGCTGGAAGAAGACGACGGCGGCCGCAATCAGCAGCGCGCCCGCATACACAAGAAACGGAACCCTCAGGCCGAACCCGGCCAGCAATCCGCCCAGGAACGGGCCGGCAATGCTTCCGAGGAGAAACGCCGAGGCATAGGCGCCCGTCACCCGTCCCCGCATCCCAGCCGGCGCAATACGGACAATGAGACCCATCGCCGAGATTGTGAACATGGTCGAGCCGATGCCGCCAAGGCCGCGGAAGACCAGCAACTGCCCGTAGTCAGCTGCGAACGCGCATGCCGCCGTCGACAGCGCGACAATCAGCAGGCCGGCCACATACACCGGACGCTCACCGAGGCGTTCGACCAACTTGCCGCCGGCGGGCGCAAAGACAAGCCGGGTGAACGCGAAGGCGCTGACGATCACGGCAGCCGCTGTCGCCTCCACGCCGAAGCTCTGGGCGAACTGCGGGAGCACCGGCGCAACGAGCCCGAAGCCGATCGCGATGACGAAGGCCGCGGCGATGAGTACCTTGATCTCGCGCGGCAGGCGCGGGCGTTCTTCAGCGGCGGAGCCGGGTTTCGTGCGCCGGGGAAAGTTTCTGAAAGCAACCACGATTCATGATTCTCCCAGTTTCTGCGCGCCCCAACTGCCGGGCGGCCGTGTGAGAAGCTTGGAAGCGTGAACGAGATCCTCCCGATAGTTATTTACATAGTCGTCGCCCTGGCTGTTCTGGGTTCGCTTGCAGCCCTGTTGGTGCGTTCCCGCCGCACCCCGCCGGGTACCTACTCCACCACGCGGGACCCGGATGACGACGGCGGTACCGCCGCACGCGGCGTCGGAACCGACACTCTGGAGAGGCCCTCCGGCCTCGATACCGGGCCGGACGTCGTCGTGCCTGATGACCTCAGGGATCTTGAGGACACCCCCACCGGCGTCGAGACCGTACCGGTCGAGACTCCAGATCCTGTGCAGGGCCGCCTGGCCAGACTGCGCGCCAGACTGGCGAAGTCCAACAATGCGCTCGGTAAGGGACTTCTGGCGCTGTTGTCCCGCGACCGCATCGATGAGGACGTCTGGGACGAGATCGAGGAAACGCTGCTCCTGGCGGACCTCGGAACTGAACCGACCACCGAACTTGTCGATGCTCTTCGCGAACGCGTGAAAATCGCGGGCAGCCGCAGTCCGGAGGAGGTCAAGGGGATGCTCCGGGAGGAGCTGATCAAGCTCGTTGACCCCACGATGGACCGGTCGCTTGCCACCGACCGCCACGCTGACCGCCCCGCCATTGTGATGGTTGTCGGAGTGAACGGCGTGGGAAAGACCACCACGGTCGGCAAGCTCGCCCGTGTGCTCGTGGCAGAGGACAAGGACGTGCTGCTCGGTGCAGCAGACACCTTTCGCGCAGCCGCTGCGGAGCAGCTGGCCACCTGGGGACAGCGGGTCGGGGTGCCCACGGTGAAATCAGATGTCGACGGCGCAGATCCTGCCTCCGTGGCCTTTGAGGCGGTCAAGGCTGGAATCGAAGGTGAGGTCGACGTCGTCATGATCGATACCGCCGGCCGCCTGCAGAACAAGGTTGGCTTGATGGACGAACTCGGCAAAGTCAAGCGCGTCATTGAGAAGCAGGGCACCGTCGACGAGGTGCTGCTCGTTCTTGACGCCACTACCGGTCAGAACGGTCTGAACCAGGCCAAGGTGTTCTCAGAGGTTGTCAACATCACGGGAATCGTCCTGACCAAACTGGACGGTACCGCCAAGGGCGGCATCGTCGTCGCAATCCAGCGCTCGCTGGGGGTACCGGTCAAGCTGATCGGTCTGGGTGAGGGCGCTGATGACCTCGCGCCGTTCGAAGCCGAGGAATTTGTCGACGCGCTCCTGAACTGACCCAAGGACGGCGGTTCAAGGTTCCGCTCCACCCGCGAAACACGGCGGAAACACCGGGGACACGCACTCTTTACGTCAGTGCGTCCGGCGTAACCTCCCGGCAACACAGTTCCCAACGTGCTGAAACACGTCGTTGCAAGACTTCTCTGCAGCGGGAAGTGCCCGCCACTCGCGAGAGGACGTAACGATGGATCTGACAGCAGGTCACGTCTGGGTCATGGTTTCCGCCGCCCTGGTATTGCTGATGACCCCCGGACTGGCATTTTTCTACGGCGGCATGACCCGTGCCAAAGCAGCACTGAACATGATGATGATGAGCTTCATCGCCGTCGGACTGGTGGGTATCGTCTGGGTGCTGTGGGGCTACTCGATGACGGGGGGCGACGGCGTTGCCCAGCTCTTCGGGAATCCGTTTTCCTCCTTCGGGCTTGAGGGCCTCATCGGAACAGAGGACATGATCGGCGCAGGCTACGGCGTTACGTTTGCGATCATCACGGTGGCCCTGATCAGCGGCGCAATCGCGGACCGCGCCAAGTTCGGCGCCTGGTCGCTCTTCGTGCCCATCTGGGTCACAGCGGTCTACTGCCCGCTGGCCTTCATGGTCTGGGGCGGCGGACTGCTCAGTGCCGAGGGTGCTATCGGAAGCACCGTCGGTGAGGCCATTGACTTCGCGGGCGGCACCGTCGTCCACATCAGCGCCGGCGTCGCGGCACTGGTACTGGCCATCATCCTCGGCAAGCGGCAGGGATTCGGCAAGGACCCGGCACACCGGCCGCACAACGTCCCGCTGGTCATGCTTGGCGCCGCCCTGCTGTGGTTCGGCTGGTTCGGTTTCAACGGCGGTGCCGCAAGTACTGCCGAAGAAGCAGGGCTGATCTGGGTCAACACCATGGCCGCGCCCGCAGCAGCAATGGTCGGCTGGCTCGTCCTCGAGCGTTTCCGCGACGGCCGGCCCACATCCCTCGGAGCAGCCTCGGGCATCGTCGCCGGCCTCGTTGCCATCACGCCGGCCTGTGCAAGTGTCAGTCCCATCGGAGCGGTCGGGCTGGGTCTGGTATCGGGTGCCGTGTGTGCGCTGGCAGTCGGTTTGAAGTACAAGCTCGGCTTTGATGACTCACTCGATGTGGTCGCAGTGCACCTGGTGGCGGGCACCCTGGGAACCATCGCGATCGGCTTCATTGCCCTGCCTGTCGACGGCGAAGGCGGCGGGTTGTTTTATGGCGGCGGCAGCGGTCAGCTTGTCGCGCAGATCGTCTCTGTCCTGGTAGCCGTAACGCTGTCTGCGGTGATGACGGCCGTGATCGGGCTGGCGATCCACAAGACCATCGGATTCCGGGTTACTGCAGACAACGAAGTCTCCGGCGTCGACCTTTCCGAACACGCAGAAACTGCCTACGAATTCGGAGGGCTCGGCGTTGGAGGACAGTTCCACCCATTCCACGCAACTGCCAAGGTCTCCGTTGCCGATCCCGGCCAGCAGAAGGTGACGTCATGAAACTGGTTACTGCCATTGTTCGTCCGGACAAACTGGACAGCGTGAGGGGAGCCCTGGAGAACTACGGCGTTCAGGGCCTTACCGTCAGCCAGGCGAGCGGTTACGGCCGCCAGCGCGGGCACACGGAGGTTTACAGGGGAGCGGAGTACACCGTCGACCTCCTCCAGAAAGCCCGCGTAGAGGTGCTCGTGTCGGACGCCTCGGTCACCGACATCGTGGACGTGCTGGTCTCAACAGCAAACACGGGCCGGGCTGGCGACGGGAAGGTGTGGGTCCTCCCGGTGGAAGATGCCGTCCGCGTCCGTACGGGCGAACGCGGGGAAGCGGCGCTCTAGCGTTCCAAGGATGTTTTGTGCAGCTGTGGCGGGATGGGATCGGCCTATCCCGCCATAGCTGCACTATTTTTCGCCTCCCACTTCGGCTGTGCTCCAGTTCGACGGACCGGCCGATCCCGCTGGATATTCGTCCATCGGTACATCGTTTGCTTTCCAGGCCTCCAGCACCGGTTCCACGATGCGCCAGCAATCCTCAGCCGTGTCGCCGCGTACGGACAGCGTGGGGTCACCGGACAGCACGCCGTCAAGAACTTCACCGTAGGGCAGGAGTTCCGAGGCATTCAGTTCCGCCTGCAGGGTTGCCCGGTCCAGGCAGAACACGTCGCCGGGACCGTTCACATCAAGGTCCAACTCAAGGGTGTCCGGACCGAAGCCGATGCGCAGCCGCGTAGGGGAGTCCACTCCTGTGAAGCCGTCCGGAAGGTGGTTAACCGGCTTGAAGGTGATCACTGCTTCCTTGCGGGTCCGGCCGAGGGACTTCCCTGACCGCAAGCGGAATGGAACTCCCGCCCACCGCTCGTTGTTGATTGACACTACAATTTCGGCGAGCGTCTCGGTGCCACGGGAGGGATCGACGCCGCTCTCATCCACATAATTTGGAACCTCGCGCCCGTCGATGCTTCCCGCGGTGTAGCGGGCGCGTCGGGTACTGGAACGGAAATCCGGGTGCACCGAGCTGGCCCTCAGCACGGTTCCGATATGGTCCCTCAGGTCCCGCTCGTGCAGCGTCGAGGGCGCATTCATTGCGATGAGAGCCATCACCTGCAGCAGGTGGCTTTGGATCATATCCTTCAACGCACCAGCGCCGTCGTAATAGCGCGCACGGTTTTCGAGCGTCAGCTTCTCGTCGAAGACAATGTCTACCGAATCGATGTGGAGGCTGTTCCACACCGGTTCCAGCAGGCGGTTCGCGAACCGCAGTCCAAGGATGTTCAGCACCGTCGCCTTACCGAGGAAATGGTCCACCCGGTGGATGTGGTCTTCAGGCACCAACCGGCCCAGAATCGTGTTCAATCGGGTTGCCGATTCCCTGTCGGTGCCGAACGGTTTCTCCATCACCAGGCGTGATCCGTCCGGGAGGTCCTCAGGTTCGAGTGTGGCGCAGGCCTTCTCGCTGACGGCCGGCGGCAGTGCGAAATAGATCGCGACCGGCGGCTGGAGGCCGGCAATCAGCTCTGCCAGTGAACCCTCCGCTGTGACATCAACCTGATGATAAGTACTGCCCGCGCAGATCTGTTCAAGGGCGCCGTCATCGTTGCGGGTACCGGTATCCGGCGATGCAGCGGCGAAGGACGTGGCGAGGCGCTCCTGCCAATCCTCAGTGCTCCAGGCGTCCGAGCCGGCTCCGACCAGGGTTATCCCTTCGGCTTTCCCGTGTCTCACTAGCCGCGCCAGCCCGGGCAACAGCAGGCGGCCGGTGAGGTCGCCAGAGGCGCCGAGGATCAGCAACGTCTTGATGGCCTGCCCCTGGAATTGGTGTCCGGAAGCCTGTTCGTCAATCGCATGAGTAGTCACCCTTAACACCCTGCCACTGCAAGGGGGTAGCTGTCTGCTGCCTGTTGGAGCGAACCCAGTTGCTACCCTAGATAGTTGAATCCACTTGAGTTCGAGGAAAGCAGTTCACGCACCGTGTTCAATTCACTTTCAGACCGGTTGACAGCGACCTTCAAGAACCTGCGCGGAAAGGGCCGGCTGTCGGAGGCAGACGTCGACGCAACGGTTCGCGAAATCCGTCGCGCCCTGCTTGACGCGGACGTTGCTGTGCCGGTGGTTCGCGCCTTCACAGCGCAGGTCAAGGAACGCGCCCTTGGTCTTGAGGTCTCACAGGCCCTCAACCCCGGACAGCAGATCGTCAAGATTGTGAACGAGGAGCTGGTGGGCATCCTCGGCGGCGAGACCCGACGCCTTCGACTCGCCAAGAACCCGCCCACGGTCATCATGCTTGCCGGTCTTCAGGGTGCCGGCAAAACCACCTTGGCGGGCAAGCTCGCCAAGTGGCTCAAGGGCCAGGGCCATAGTCCTCTGCTGGTTGCCTGTGATCTCCAGCGTCCCAACGCGGTCAAGCAGCTGCAGGTCAACGGGCAGCGCGCAGGCGTTCCCGTGTTCGCTCCACATCCCGGTGTGAGTTCCGAATTCGAGGCGTCGACCGGCAATCCTGTGGATGTTGCCCGACAGGGCGTCGCCGAGGCACGAACCAAGCTCCACGACATCGTCATTGTCGACACCGCCGGCCGTCTCGGCATCGATGCCGAGCTCATGCAGCAGGCGTCGGACATCCGTGATGCCGTCAACCCGGATGAAGTGCTCTTCGTTATTGACGCGATGATCGGCCAGGATGCGGTGAATACCGCACAGGCCTTCAACGAGGGCGTCAACTTCACCGGTGTGGTTCTGACCAAGCTGGACGGCGACGCCCGCGGCGGCGCCGCCCTTTCTGTGGCGTCGGTGACCGGCAAGCCGGTTATGTTTGCTTCCACAGGCGAGGCCCTCACCGACTTCGAGGTCTTCCATCCGGACCGTATGGCATCCCGCATCCTCGACATGGGAGACATCCTCACCCTGATCGAGCAGGCCGAGAAGGCATGGGACAAGGACGAGGCCGCCCGGATGGCGAAGAAATTCGCCGACCAGGAGGATTTCACCCTCGATGACTTCCTTGCGCAAATGCAGCAGATCCGCAATATGGGCTCCATGAAGAAGATGCTCATGATGATGCCGGGCGCCGCGAACATGCGTGAGCAGCTGGAGAACTTCGACGAGCGCGAGATTGACCGCGTAGAAGCGATCGTGCGTTCAATGACCCCTCATGAGCGGGTCGCGCCCAAAATCATCAACGGCTCGAGGCGCGCCCGCATCGCCCGCGGCTCCGGCGTCCACGTCTCTGAGGTCAACGGGCTGCTCGACCGTTTCGGGCAGGCACAGAAGATGATGCGCAAGATGGCTGCCGGTGGCGGCATTCCCGGCATGCCCGGTATGCCAGGTCCCGGCGGCTTCAATGGCGGTGCACGGAAGGGCAAGGCAAACGCCAAGGGAAAGAAAAAGCCCCGCTCGGGCAACCCGGCCAAGGCTGCCCAGGAGGCTGCTGCCGCAGAAGCGCGTCGGAACGGTCAGCGCACATCCGTGCCCACCGGTGCCGCTTTCGGCCAGCAGGAAAACTTCGATCCCTCGTCACTGAACTTGCCCAAAGGTTTCGAGAAGTTCCTCGGGAAATAGTTCGATCGGGACGGTGGAACGCCAACCGGACGGGTTTGTCGGAGGCGGCAGCTAGGTTGAGGTCATGAAAAGTGATCGCGTTGTCTTCGTACATGGTGCCGGGACTTTTGGTGCAGCTGCCTGGCCCAGACAGCACGGAATGGCACGTGAGTTCGACTGCCTGTTTGTACGCCGTCATGGGTTTGATCCTGTTGCTGCTCCGCTCCCGACAGATTTCGAGGCGGACCAGCAGATCGTCGAGGAGGCACTGGGGCGAGGCGGTCATCTCGTAGCGGCGTCGCAAGGAGCCGTGTCGGCAATGATGTTGGCCGTCGAGAGGCCGGATCTTGTCCGGTCCCTGGTTCTGGCTGAGCCGGCCTGCCTGTCCCTTACCAAAGAACTGCCGGCAACAGCAGCACACCGGGAGCGGGTGGAGCCGCTTTTCATGCGCGCTGCCGAGCTGACTGATGAGGACTTCAACAGGGAGTTTGCCCGGGCGGTTTTCGGTTCTGAACCCCGGCCCCTGAACACCGCCGAAGATCGTGACCGCGCCCGGCGTCTCAGGATGCAGGCGCCTCCGTGGACGGCTCCGCTCGCTATAGTTCCCGGCGTGCCCACCCTCGTCCTGACCGGTGGTTGGGAGCCGCTCTACGAAGAGGTCGCTGAGTACCTCGCCGGGACTGGGGCGGTGCATCGCGTTGTTGGCGGAGGGCATCGTCCGCAGGACACTGAGGAAGGGAACACCATCCTTCGCCGGTTCATCCGAGACCATGCGGAAAAAGGCCCTGAACTGGGAGTTGATGCTTGACCGTACAGTGTTGCTGGGAATAACTTTAAGCTTCAAGTAGTTGGATCGAGTGAACCACACACTTGGAGGAATCATGATGACCGACGACCTGCTTCCCGCGGATACTGCAATGGGCACTGTGATGCTGAAGGTCGGAGATCTTGACCGGATGGCGAACTACTACCGGAGCGCACTTGGCCTGGTCGACACCGCAGAATCCGACGGCGGGCTGTACCTGGGACGAGCCGGCGAACGGCTGATTCACCTTGCTCCAGCCGCCGGCTTGAAGTTGCCCGATCCTACTGAAGCGGGGCTGTTCCATACCGCACTGCTTTTCAGGGACCGCGCCGATCTTGCCGCAACCGTGGCATCCGCGGCTCATGTCGCGCAGTCCGCAGAAGGCCGGTACGTGGGAAGCGCAGACCATCTGGTCAGTGAGGCGTTCTACTTCTCTGATCCCGAAGGCAACGGGATCGAACTGTATTTCGATAAGCCGCGGGAAACCTGGGACTGGACCATCAGCCAAGGAAAGCGGACCGTCGTCATGGACAATGCTCCACTTCCTGCGAGGCAATACCTGGAAAGTAACCTGACAGAGGAGTCGGTGACCAAACAGCAGCAGGCGGCCGCCGACGTCGGGCACGTCCATCTGCAGGTGGGGGATGTGCAGACGGCAGAGCAGTTCTATGTGAGTACCCTCGGGTTCGAGCGCACTGCCGGCTGGCATGGGCAGGCGCTGTTCGTCTCCGCCGGAGGTTACCACCATCACATGGCGATGAACGTCTGGAACAGTCGTGGCGCAGGCCCGCGCAAGGACACACTGGGGCTCGGGGAAGTCCTTATCCGCGTACCTACTGCGGATGAAGTCGGGGCACTGGCTGAGCGCTTGAAAAGTGCAGGTATCGAGCACCATCACACCGGCCAGGAACTGCGGTTCGACGACCCGTGGCGAAACAAGCTCAGGGTTTCAGCGAGCTGAACGTGTGCCAGGTCGCCGGGAAGCATCAACTTCTGGCACAATGGATTCGTACCCAATCTGCGCAGCCCCTCTCTCTGCGTGCGTTGTGTCCTTCAGAGCTCCCAAACGTATGGCCCGCCCCACGGGTGCAGAAACCGGAGTTCGCCCTTTTGATCAACAAGGAGTGACCACACAAGTGGCCGTAAAGATTCGTCTGAAGCGCTTCGGCAAGATGCGCGCACCGTACTACCGCATTGTCGTCATGGACTCCCGCGCCAAGCGTGATGGCCGTGCCATTGAGGAAATCGGCAAGTACCACCCCACCGAGGAGCCCTCGTTCATCGAGGTCAAGTCGGATCGTGCACAGTACTGGCTCGGCGTGGGCGCACAGCCTTCCGAGCAGGTCGCCGCGATCCTGAAGATCACCGGTGACTGGCAGAAGTTCAAGGGTATCGAGGGCCAGGAAGGCACCTTGAAGACCAAGGCTCCCAAGGAGACCTTCACGGCTCCTGAAAAGGGTTCCGTCATTGTTCCCGAGGCAATCACGCCGAAGAGCAAGAAGGCCGACGAGCCTGAGGCTGAAGCTACCGAGGCTGAGTAAGTTGCTTGCTGAAGCGCTGGAGCACCTCGTCCGCGGAATCGTGGACAGCCCTGATGATGTGCAGGTTTCCTCCAAGTCGAACCGTCGCGGTGAGACTCTGGAGGTTCGTGTGCATCAGGAAGACCTCGGCCGTGTCATCGGTCGGCAGGGACGCACGGCACGCGCATTGCGCACCGTCATTTCCGCTCTTGCGGATGGCGAGCCGGTGCGGGTAGATGTCGTGGATACCGATCGCCGCCGCTGATCAGCAGCACCTATGCCTGAAGTCCGGCCCCAACTCTCAAGGCGTTGGGGCCGGACTTTTTACTGTTTCGACACGCTCTCTACCTACCGGAGAATCCATGGATCTGCAGGTCGCCCGCATTGGAAAGCCCCACGGTATTCGGGGTGAAGTAACCGTTCAGCTCTTCACGGACGCCCCTGAGGAGCGGTTCGAGCCCGGCGCCGTCTTCCGGGTGGAGCCGGAAGCTCAGGGACCGCTCACCTGTTCCAGCGCCCGTTGGAACAAGGACATCCTGATCCTCGGATTCGAGGAGGTTCCGGACCGCAACGCTGCCGAGCTGCTGAGAGGTGCGAAGCTCTTCATCGAATCCGGTGGCACTTCAGACGACGACGGCGATGCCTGGTATGAGCACGAGCTGGTGGGACTCGAGGTGCGTGTAGGAGACGCCGTCGTCGGCCGGGTCAGCGCTCTGCGCACCCTGATGGTCCAGGACCTGCTCATCATCGAAGGCTCCGATGGTGAAGAGATTCTGGTGCCGTTCGTTGAGGAGATTGTTCCCGAGGTCGATGTCGAGGGTGGCTTTGTTGTCCTGACCCCTCCAGAAGGCCTGCTTGAGCTGAACCTCCCTGGATCGAACCAGGCAGAGTCCGATTCTGCGGAGGGCGGCAACGCTGAAGGAAAGGCAGACCGCAACTAGTGCGTATCGACGTCGTCAGCATTTTTCCGGAGTACCTGGAAGCACTCAATCTTTCACTGATCGGGAAGGCCCGGAATGACGGTCTGCTGACGCTCGAGGTCCATAATCTTCGAGACTTCACCACCGACCGCCACCGGACCGTCGATGACACACCGTATGGCGGTGGGGCCGGTATGGTGATGAAACCGGAACCGTGGGCACAGGCTCTTGAGACAGTGCGGGAAAATAAACGACCGGTCCTCATCGTCCCATCACCGGCTGGAACGGTCTTCACTCAAGCGATGGCATCGACACTGGCTCAGGAAGACCACCTGGTGTTTGCCTGCGGACGCTATGAAGGAATCGACGAGAGGGTGCTCGACTGGGCCGAAGGTTCGTTCGACGTGCTTCCGCTCAGCCTGGGCGACTACGTGTTGAACGGCGGCGAGGTTGCTGTGCTCGCGATAGTGGAGGCAGTGGCCCGGCTCTTGCCCGGAGTTGTTGGCAACCCGGAATCCCTCGTCGAAGAATCGCACTCGGATGGCTTGCTGGAGTACCCGGTGTACACGAAGCCCTCCTCCTGGCGGAACCTGAATATTCCTGAAGTTCTCCTCAGCGGAAACCATGCGCGCATTGCGCGTCACCGGCGTGACGAGCAGCTGCGCAGGACGGCGCTGCGACGGCCGGACCTCCTCGAGAAGCTCGACCCGGCAGGCCTGGACGCGGCAGACCGCGCCGTACTCACGATGCACGGTTTCGCCGTCGTGGAGGGGAAAGTGGCACGTGCCGCCACGTCCTCGCCGCACTAGTCGCCGGATTCCGGCTGTCCCCGTCGTTGTGGCATAATTGAAGCTTGTGTCAACTGGTACGCACCTGCCACAGGGGGAGCGTAGCCAACAGTATGGCACTCCGGAATGCGCCAAAGGGCATGACGGTATCTAATCTTCAACGGCAACTGCCTGCATGCAGGTCTTGGTCGTTGTGACCAACGTGAGGGACCTGTGGCGTTCACCAGGAGCAATTTCATGCATATTCTCGACAATGTGGACGCAGCATCGCTGCGTAATGACGTTCCCGACTTCCGTGCGGGTGACACGCTCAAAGTTCACGTCAACATCATTGAAGGCAAGAACACGCGTGTTCAGGTCTTCCAGGGCTTCGTTCTCGGCCGCCAGGGCGACGGCGTTCGTGAAACCTTCACGGTCCGCAAAGTCAGCTTCGGGGTCGGCGTGGAGCGTACCTTCCCGGTGCACTCCCCGGTTATCGACAAGATCGAGGTAGTCAGCAAGGGTGACGTGCGCCGCGCGAAGCTGTACTACATGCGCAATCTTCGCGGCAAGGCTGCCAAGATCAAGGAAAAGCGCGATCCAAAGACCGCCAAGTAACTTTCTTCCTGTCTATGCCTGAATTTTCCGACGGACGGAAGCCCTCCAGGCAGCCGCCGAAGCGCTGGCCCGGTATCACGGGCCGGCGCTTCGCCTTTTGTGCCGTGGCTTTCGTCTGTGTTGCCGTAGTCGCCGTCAGGGCACTGCTCGCCGATATCTTCTACATACCCTCCGGTTCAATGGAGCCGCTGCTCGAAGAAAATGATCGTGTCCTGGTTTCAAAAACCGACTACGTCTTCGGCGATATCAAGCGAGGCGACGTCGTCGTCTTTGACGGCAGGGGATCGTTCGCACCGCTAGGCGAGGGCGGACTCCAGCAGGCAATATCGGATGCAGCGCACTTCTTCGGTGTCGGCGTCTCCGGGACAAACTACGTGAAGCGTGTGATCGGCACGAGTGGAGATACCGTGGTGTGCTGCGATTCTGCAGGGCGACTGTCCGTCAACGGGAACGCCATTGCGGAGCCTTACGTTTTCCCCATGGACGAGCCGAGTGATACGCAGTTCGAGGTCGCAGTTCCAGAGGGTAAATTATGGCTCATGGGTGATCACCGTTCGGAGTCCTTTGACTCGCGCGGGCTGTTGGGCGCACCAGGCGGCGGGCTTGTCTCCCAGGAACGGGTTATTGGCCGTGCAACCCACGTGCTGTGGCCTTTCGACCGTTTCACCGCAATACCGCGCCCTGCGGATTCTTCATCGTCGGCCCGACTTTCTCCGAACGCACAGCAGAGGAACAGCAAATAATGGCTAAAGCCCACTCGGGGGCGCCGAACGACGGCGCGGGAGACCCCGCAGAGACTTCCCGTTCCACCTCCCCGGACAAAGAGGTTGCTTCCGGTGGGTCAGCCGCCCGCAGCCTCGGCAGCTGGGCGAAGGAAGTACTCATCATCGTCGCAGTTGCTTTGCTGCTTTCGTTCCTCATCAAGACGTTCCTCTTTCGCGCGTTCTTCATTCCGTCAGGGTCGATGGAAAACACCCTTGAAATCGACGATCGCATCTTTGTGAACCAGCTTGTGCCTGAGCCTTTCGAGCTCAAGCGCGGCGACATCGTCGTCTTTCGCGATACCCAGGGCTGGCTGCCCGAACCTGCGGCTGGAACGACGGACAGCAACTGGTTCAAGGATGCGCTCATCTTCGTCGGCCTCGTGCCCGATGAGTCCCAACAGCATCTCGTCAAGCGTGTCATCGGTCTGGAGGGTGACCGTGTAATCTGCTGCGATGCCGAAGGAAGGATCACGGTCAACGGGGAAGCCCTAGACGAGCCGTACCTGTTCCCGGGTGCCAGCCCGTCGGACGTGCCGTTCGACGTCACAGTGCCTGAAGGAAAGATCTGGGTCATGGGTGATCATCGGAACGCTTCGGCGGATTCACGAGCCAACACGGACAAGCCCGGTGGTGGTTTCATCGATGTGGATGACATCGAAGGTAAGGCTTCCGTGATTGCATGGCCGCTGGACCGAATGGGCTTCCTGGGAAACTACCCCGACGTGTTCGCTGACGTTCCTGAGGCACCCCAGAGCAGCACCGGGCGGGAACAGTCGGCGCCGTGACCGGAAAGGCTCCAACGCTGCGCTACGAACGCTCCTTCCTGGCCGAGGGCCACCGCTTCCTCGCCGGCTGCGACGAAGTGGGGCGAGGCGCACTGGCCGGGCCGGTGACTGTTGGCCTGGTGGTGGTCGACCTGACGACTGTGAAAGGCCTGCGGGGGGTGCGGGACAGCAAGCTTCTGAGTGCGCCTGACCGCGAAGCGCTGGTGCCAAAGATCCAACGCTGGGCGGCCTCATACGGGGTTGGGCATGCTACAGCTGCGGAGATCGACGCTACGGGTCTTATGGCGGCGCTCCGCGCCGCAGGCAACCGCGCCTGGTCGCAGGTGATACGCGAAGTACGCCCGGACGCCGTCATCCTGGACGGAAACCACAACTGGCTGGCGCCTGTTTCACAGGGATCACTTTTTGGTGACGCAGAAACTTCTTCCGAAGTCAGTTGCGATGCCCCTGTGCACACCCGGATCAAAGCCGACCTGCAGTGCTTGAGCGTCGCTGCTGCGAGTGTCCTTGCCAAGGTGGAACGGGATCGGCTGATGATCGACTTCGCGCAGGATTATCCGGGGTACGGCTGGGACGTCAACAAGGGATATGCAACGTCTGCTCACCGCGCCGCGATTGACGGGCTGGGTCCATGCGTCGAACATCGTCGGACGTGGCGTCTTGGCACCGCTATTGCGGGTCCCGGCGTGGCTGCCGGCGATATTGGGAGATGATGGGGTCATGAGTGCCGAAGATCTCGAAAACTACGAAACCGACATGGAATTGCAGCTCTACCGTGAGTACCGCGATGTCGTCAGCCTCTTCAACTACGTGGTCGAAACGGAGCGCCGGTTCTACCTTGCTAACCACGTTGACCTTCAGGCCCGTTCGGCGGAGGGGGAAATCTACTTCGATCTCACGCTGAATGACGCATGGGTGTGGGACGTTTACCGCTCGGCCCGGTTCGTCAAGACCGTGCGTGTCATCACGTTCAAGGACGTAAACGTCGAGGAGCTGGCCAAGACCGATGACATCCCACTTCCGAAGGACGGATCACTGGGGGCCTGACTCCTGCTCCACAACCGGGCAGGTTTAGTGCAGTTGCCCACATAGGAATGTAGCCGAGCGCCACCGGTAGTCAGTTGATCCACGCTGGTACCGGAGGTGTTTTCATGAGACACAAGGACGAGCTCGGCAAACGGGGAGAAGCCCTCGCGGCGCGCTATCTTGAGGACGCAGGGCTGCGGATTATTGATCGCAACTGGCGCTGTACGCTCGGCGAAATTGACCTTGTAGCGGTGGACGGCGCCACTCTGGTGGTTGTTGAGGTCAAGACCAGGTCCTCTGAGGCATACGGTCATCCGTTAGAGGCAATCACCCCGGGCAAACTGGAACGGCTGTATCTTCTGGCATCGCGCTGGGCGCGGGCACACGACCTCCGGTTCTCCGGCTTCCGGGTGGACGCCGTAGCGATCGTGGATGGCGGCGTGGAAGAACCGGTCATCGAGCACCTGCGGGCGGTGAGCTGATGCCGCTCGGCCGCTCCTATGCTGTTTCCCTGGTGGGATTGAACGGCTACATCGTTGAAGTTGAGTCTGATATTGGTCAGACACTTCCAGCTTTCGTTCTGCTCGGGCTCCCGGATGCTTCACTGTCTGAAGCCAGAGAGCGAATTCGTGCAGCGGCGCGCAATGCCGGCCTGCCCCTCACCCGCCGGAAGATCACAGTCAACCTGGTTCCGGCGTCGTTGCCGAAGCGAGGCTCAGGTTTCGATCTCGCAATCGTCATGTCCGCTTTGGCAGCGGCGGGGGATGTGCGCAATTGTGGGCGAACCGTGTTTCTTTCCGAACTCGGCCTGGACGGCAGGCTTCGGCCCATTCGTGGAGTGCTCCCGGCAGTCATGGCTGCCGTGGAGGCCGGCTTTACGAGCGTCGTCGTCTCCAGTGGGAACGCCGCAGAAGCGGCCCTCGTCCCGAGTGCCGAGGTGAGAAGTTATGACTCACTCGCTGAGGTCGCGTTGGCGTTCGGCGCGGATCCGGCGTGTGTCGAACTTCCTGCCCCGCAGCTGTCCGAGGCTTCAGCGCGGGCAGACCAGCCCGGCGCCGTAGTCATACCGAAGGACATGTCTGACGTAGCCGGCCAGTCCGAGGCTCGTTTCGCGGTGGAAGTGGCTGCCGCCGGAGCACACAACCTGATGATGGTGGGCCCGCCAGGAGCCGGGAAGACCATGCTGGCCGAGCGCATGCCCGGCATCCTCCCGGACCTCACCGACAAGCAGGCTATGGAGGTTACCGCCATACATTCCCTGGGCAGCAGTGAATTCTGTCGGGAGCTGCAACGGCGGCCGCCGTTCGAAAGTCCGCATCACACCGCCAGCGCGGCATCGATCATCGGTGGAGGCAGCGGCATACCCCGTCCGGGTGCGGCCTCCCGCGCCCATCGCGGGGTTCTGTTTCTTGACGAAGCACCGGAATACCAGCGCCGCATTCTGGATGCGCTTCGCGAACCGCTGGAGAGCGGCGAACTGGTCCTCCACCGCGCGGCAGGAACTGCCACCTATCCGGCACGCTTTCAGCTGATTCTCGCCGCAAATCCCTGCCCCTGCGGACAAGCTACAGGTAAGGGAATCGGCTGCAACTGCTCAGCTCAGCAACGCCGGCGCTACTTCGACCGCATGTCCGCTCCGCTCCTCGACCGCGTCGACCTGCAATTGGCTGTACACCGGGTCGCCCTGCAGGATTTCTCCGGCACAGCCACAGCGGATTCATCCGCTGCGGTGGCCACACGCGTTGCGGCTGCTCGAGCCGCTCAACACGAGCGGCTCAGCAAGTGGGAGCTTTCGACCAACGCGGAAGTTCCCGCGCCACTGCTGCACAACGACCTCCGGCTCACCCGAAAGGCGACTGTCTCGGTGGATAAGAAGATAGAGAAGGCAGCCATCACCAAGCGTGGCTATGACCGTGTGCTCCGCGTTGCGTGGACAATCGCTGATTTGGCGGGAAGGTCCTCGCCCAATGCAGACGACGTCACCACGGCACTGCTCTTTCGAACCCAGGAGGAGCCGGCATGACCGGCTCCGTGTGGAGCGACGAGCAGATTGCCCGCGCCGCACTGGCTCGGCTCCTCGAACCATTGGACAATGTCGGTCTGGCCCTCGTGGCCGCGGCAGGACCCGTGGAAGCACTGCAGATTGCCACGGGCGCGACAACGTGTGGTCCCCAGGTACACCGCGCGTTCCTCGAGGTGCTGGACGCAAGCGGACACCGGGTGAGGACGGATGTCCTCATCCAGGCGATCGCCCGCTGGCAAACTCGCGTCGGCGCACTCGCACCCCTCAGGGATCTGGAAACGGTTCGCAGATTTGGAGGCACCCTGCTCATCCCCGAGTCGGACTGGTGGCCGAAAGCCCTCGCGGATCTTCAGCTTGAAGAACCAATGTGCCTGTGGGTACGCGGAGACAACCCCGCGCCGATCCCTTCGCAGGAACGCGTAGTGGCGGTCGTCGGGTCACGGGACAGCACCAGTTACGGATTGGAGGTGACCGGAGATCTGGCAGCCGGTCTTGTCGCGCGCGGGTACACCGTCGTTTCCGGGGGTGCCTATGGGATTGACGCGCGAGCTCACCGTGGAGCGCTGAAGGCAGCACGGGAGGATCACCCGCTGCCGACCCTGAGCGTCCTTGCCTGCGGCATCGACCGATACTACCCCGCCGGAAATGAGGATCTGCTGCGTGAAGTAGCTCGTGAGGGACTGCTCGTGTCGGAGGTCCCACCGGGGTCCTCGCCCACGCGTTACAGGTTCCTCCAACGGAATCGGATCATCGCTGCGCTCAGCTCGGTCACAGTGGTGGTCGAGGCACGATGGCGTTCGGGAGCGCTCAGCACAGCTCATCACGCGGCCGGCCTGGGCCGCTCGGTCGGAGCGGTGCCCGGTTCTGTCCATTCCGTCAATTCAGCTGGATGTCATCGGCTCCTCCGGGAGGGTAGCGCCATCTGTGTCACAGACGCCGCGGAGGTGGCGGAGCTGACTGGCCCCCTGCTCGCCGAGCTTGAGGAAAAACGTGAGGACAAGCCGGCGCTGCACGACGGACTGGTGGTCGAGGACCTGCTGCTTCTGGACGCTCTCCCGGTTCGCTCGTCCTCAACAGTGGACAAGCTTGCGACGGTCGCCGGTCTCAGTGTTCCCGGCGTTCTTGCGGGGCTCGGCCGCCTGGAGACCGACGGGCTCGCCCAGCGAACTGACGACGGCGGATGGCGGAAGCGCTCCCGGTGAATCGTCAGCGATTCCCGCCGCAAAGCATCGCAACCCTGCAGTAATGAATCATCAAGAGAGGAAACAACCATGAACATCTTCACGATCATCGACAGTCCGATCGGGGGACTGGTCCTCGTGGCCGGGAACGACTCGCTCGTTGGGGTCTACCACGAGTATCATTCGCCGGAGCCCTCTCCGGTTCTGCTTGGATTGCCCATCCAGGCGGACTCCCAGCACCGCTCTTCCTTGAAACCTGCTCCGGAGGAGCCGCCCGCCATCAATGAAGAAGCTGCGTCCGAGGTGTTCCTTAGGACGAGTGACTGGCTTCGCGGGTACTTCAGTGGAACCGTTGCCGAGCCTTTGTCGTATGGTCTGCCCGCCGGGACGGAGTTCCAGCGTGCCGTCTGGGGAGCCGTTGCTGATATTCCGTACGGAGAAACCCGCACCTACAAAGACATCGCAGAAGGTCTGGGCAATGAACTGATGGGGCGGGCAGTTGGTGCTGCGGTACGCGCCAATCCGTTGTCCCTGGTCATACCAGGGCATCGTGTAGTGGGCGCCGGCGGAGCAATCACAGGCTATGCGGCGGGCGTCGCCGTCAAACGTGCGCTGCTCGAACTGGAAGCTACGGTTGCAGCCGGAGCGGCCGCCTGAATTCCTGCCGCGAAGGTAACGGAGCAACCAGCAGCGCCGCTTCTTTGTTCTGGGCAATTGCACTCCGCGGCGGAGAGCCTCCTTGAGAGCCGACGCATCCTGGCGCAGACTGAACCCGCTGGATCATGCGTCGCAGACGGAGCACGTCACAGACAGAACGGAGAGGGAGGCCATGAGCGGACTCTCTGGAGATAGCCTTCCACCTCCTTTCACCCGTGAAGCGGAGGGATTCATCGGCTACCTCTCCAGGGAGCGGAATCGTTCAATCCACACTGTGCGCGCTTACCGGGGAGACCTTGCGGAATTTGCATCTTTCGCGGCCGAGCGGGGTATCGCGGATCTCACGGAGGTGGATTTGAGTTGCCTGCGGGCATGGCTTGGTTCACTCGATCAGCACGGGCTCTCCAGGGCAACCATTGCCCGCCGTGCAGCAACGGTCCGCAATTTTCTCGCCTGGGCTACCCGTGAAGGTTACTTGCAAGACAACCCCGCACTCCGGCTGAAAGCGCCTCGCCGTCAGAACGGTCTACCTGACGTCCTGTCGGAATCCCAGCTGCAGCCCTTGCTGGCATCCACGCTAGAGGCGGCGCTGGAAGGCGACCCCGCAGCGCTACGCTCCCGTGCTGTGCTTGAGTTGCTGTACGGGTCCGGCATCCGTGTCGGTGAATTGGTTGGCCTGGACATCGACGACCTCGACCACGATCGACGCACTGTCCGTGTGCTCGGCAAGGGCAACAAGGAGCGCACCGTGCCGTATGGCGTGCCGGCGGCTCACGCACTCAACGACTGGCTCACACGCGGAAGAAGGCTCTGGATCGGTCCCGACAGCGGGACCGCTCTGTTCCTCGGACCAAGGGGGCGCCGCCTCGACCAGCGTCAGGCCCGGTCCATCGTGGAAAGATTGCTCGCGTCGGTCGATGGCACCGGCGCCAGAGGCCCGCACGCTCTGCGGCATACGGCCGCTACCCATCTGCTCGACGGCGGCGCGGATTTACGAGCAGTGCAGGAACTTCTCGGGCACCAAAGCCTGGCAACCACTCAGTTGTATACCCATGTCTCAGTAGACCGGCTTCGCCGAAGTTACGAGCAGGCTCACCCTCGGGCATGACCGCAGGCAATTTTTCCCATGGCGCGCTATGGATACTGCGGAGGTAAGTACAGTGGCGCCGTTCGCTTTCATAGGGCAGAATGATGCTAGTTCAATACTCGTGGACTGAGAGCCCCAGTGAAACGTCACTGAAAATCATCGCCACGCTGCAACTCAGGCGCTACCACCTGTAACTGAAGGTCGTTGGGGAAGACGTACCTACAGCTATGGAGGATGGAATGTCTGTTGTGATGGCGCGCGGTGTTTTGTATCTACACTCAGCCCCTTCTGCGTTGTGCCCTCATATCGAGTGGGCCGTCGGATCGGTCATTGACCAGCGCGTGGATTTGCAGTGGTCTCCGCAGCCTGCTGCGCCCGGAATGTTCCGCGCGGAACTCTCCTGGGTTGCGGCGCAAGGGTCCGGGGCTAAGCTGGCTTCTGCCCTGCGGGGGTGGGCGCACCTCCGTTACGAGGTAACCGAAGAGCAGAGCGCCGGCGCTGACGGCGGCCGCTGGTCGCATACCCCGGAGTTGGGCATCTTCCACGCGACCACCGATGTCCACGGCAATGTCATGGTCACCGAAGATCGCATCAGGTATGCATACGAGGCTGGTGCCGGTGATCCGGCGGCCGTCTACCACGAACTTTCGCTTGCACTGGGTGAATCATGGGATGAGGAACTGGAACCGTTCCGGCATGCCGGAGAGGGAGCTCCAGTCCGCTGGCTGCATCAAGTCGGCTAACTGATTCGCTTGCGCTTCGAGGCAATGCGGCCCGGGTACCAGTTGGTACCCGGGCCGCATTCCTGCTCTGCGTCACTTCCCGCAGGTTAGACGTTCTTCACCACGATGACCGCATTGTGGCCGCCGAAACCAAAGGAGTTGCTGAGCGCCACGACATCACCCGAGGGCAGATCGCGTGCGGAGGTGACCACGTCCAGCGGAATCTGCGGGTCCTGGTTCTCGAGGTTGATGGTAACCGGTGCCCGTCGCTCATAGACGGCGAGCACGGTCATAACCGCCTCAACAGCACCGGATGCTCCAAGCAGGTGCCCTGTCTGCGACTTGGTAGCCGAAACAGCCACTGACTCCACCTGGTTGCCCAGCGCGGTCTTGAGGGCGACATACTCCGGCTGGTCCCCGACAGGCGTGGATGTGGCGTGTGCATTGACATGCACAATATCGGACGGCTGAACACGCGCGTCGAACATCGCTGCCTTCAGAGCCCGGGTAGCACCGAGCCCCCCGGGATCCGGCGCAGTGATGTGATACGCATCCGCGGTGACGGATGTTCCCGCCAGTTCCCCATAGATTTTTGCGCCGCGCGCAAGAGCATGCTCCTCCGCCTCGAGTAGCAATGCTCCTGCGCCCTCGCCCATGACAAAGCCGTCGCGGTCCACATCATAGGGGCGGGAGGCGTGCTCGGGATCATCATTGCGGCGAGACAGAGCCTGCATGGAAGCAAACGCCGCAATCGGCATCGGGTGGATAGCGGCTTCCGCGCCACCGCACATGACCACGTCGGCTTTTCCGGACCGGATCAGTTCAAGTCCCTGATGAAGGGCTTCGGTTCCGGATGCGCACGCGGACACGGGAGTATGTGCCCCCGCGCGGGCCCCCAAATCAAGACTGACTGCTGCTGCCGGGCCGTTGGGCATGAGCATGGGAACCGTCATCGGCAGGACTCGCCGCGGTCCCTTGGCCCGGAGGGTATCCCAAGCATCCAGGAGGGTCCACACGCCTCCGATTCCGGTAGCGAAAGCCACGGCGAAGCGATCGTGGTCAACCTCTTCGATCCCGGAGTCGCGCCATGCTTCACGCGCAGCAATGACCGCGAACTGGGTGGAGGGGTCCATTCGCTTGGCCTCCACGCGGGAAAGGACTTCGCTTGCCGGAGTCGAAACCTGGGCGGCGAAAGTGACCGGTAGCTCGTACTCGGCGACCCAGTCGGCCTCGATGGTGCGCGCGCCGGAGACGCCCTTCAGCGCGTTTGCCCACATGGTGGGAACATCGCCGCCGATGGGGGTGGTGGCGCCCAAGCCGGTGATGACTACTTTGCGTGCCATGGTTCACTCTCTGATGCGTCGTTGTTTCCGTGTGGAAAATGTGCCTGATGAGGCGGCGATGGCGACTTCAGGAAGCCACCGCCGCACGCCACTAGGACTGTGCGTTGGCGATGAAATTCACTGCATCGCCGACGGTCTTGAGGTTCTTGACTTCCTCGTCCGGAATGCGCACGCCGAACTTCTCCTCGGCGTTGACAACGATGGTCATCATGGAAATTGAGTCAATGTCCAGGTCGTCGGTGAAGGACTTGTCCGTCTCCACGGACTCGGGCGCCAAACCGGTCTCTTCGTTGACGATTTCTGCCAGTCCTGCGAGGATCTCTTCGTTGCTAGCCATGATGGCTCCTTTTCTTTGAGTCCGGTGTATCCGGATCGATTCGATCAGACCGCACGGTGCGGGCTGAAGTGGAAAACTACGGGAGCACAACCACCTGGGCTCCAAAGACGAGCCCGGCCCCGAACCCAATCTGCAGGGCAAGACCTCCGCTAAGGTCTGGGTTCTCGGACAACAGGCGATGCATTGCAAGGGGAATCGAAGCAGCGGAGGTGTTGCCGGCATCGACAATATCCCGAGCGACAGCCACATGCTCGGGCAGTCCCAACTGTTTCACCATCTCGTCAATGATCCGGATGTTCGCCTGGTGCGGGACGAAGGCAACGAGGTCCTCTGCTCGGATTCCGGCGGCGTCGAGCGCCTGCTGCGCCACTTTCGCCATTTCCCAGACCGCCCACCGGAAAACGGTCGGGCCGTCCTGGCGCATGGTGGGCCAGATTGCGGATTCCGCGGCTGAGGCCAGCGCTTCCGGGCCGCCCGAAAGCGCCGCAGAAGAGAGTTCACGCACATCGAGCAGCGAATGCGTCATACGAATCGATTCGTGCTTGCTGCCGTCCGAGCCCCATACAGAAGGGCCGATGCCGGGCGAGTCCGAGGGACCAATGACAACTGCTCCGGCTCCATCACCAAGCAGGAAGGAAATAGTGCGTTCCGTGTTGTCAATGAAATCGGAGAGCTTCTCCACGCCAACCACGAGTACGTAATCGGCAGTTCCCGCGTGCACCAGAGCATCGGCCTGGGCAATGCCGTAGCAGTAACCGGCGCAGGCCGCCGAGATGTCATACGCCGGCGCAGGGGTAGCCCCCAGGCGGTCAGCCAGTTGCGCGGCTGCGGACGGGGTTGCGTACGGATGTGTGACGGTCGAGACCAGCACAGCGCCCAGCTGCGAGGCTTCGATACCTGCATCCGTGAGAGCGGCCCGCGCTGCTGCTTCTCCCATATCGATGACACTGGTGTCCTTGTCAGCCCGGTGACGCGTGACGATCCCCGTTCGTTGACGGATCCATTCGTCGGACGAATCGATCCACTGGCAGATGTCCTCGTTTGTGACAATTACCTCGGGACGGTAGATGCCCAGGCCGTGAATGCGGGTGTGCTCGCGCAGTGTGGACTGTTTGAGGGTAGGTGTAGTCACGCGTTTCCTTTGACGATGGGGGCGTCCGCCGGGGGAGCGGTGCGCGAATGCTCTTCCATAAAGTCCCGCGCGTTGTCGATGTCCTCAGGCGTTTTGACTGCGAGGCTGGCTGTGCCGCGCATCCCGCGTTTCGCCAGCCCTGTCAGCGTACCCGCGGGCGGAAGCTCAAGCACTCCCGAGACGCCCATGTCCTGAAGCCGCTGCATGCACAGGTCCCATCGAACGGGACGGGAGATCTGCGCGATCAGGCTATCAAGGTTCAGCTCCCCGGAGGCGACTGGTTCGCCGTCGTAGTTGGAAAGCAGCGTGGCGAGGGGAGCCGTGGGTGAAAGTGAGGGCCGAAGAGCTTCAAGGGCTTCTACCGCGGGAGCCATGTGGTGGGTATGGAAGGCACCCGCCACCTTGAGTGGGATTACGCGCGCTCTCTGTGGCGGGTCGGCAGCAAGTGAAGCCAGCTGATCGAGTGTGCCGGCCGCAACAATCTGGCCGCCGCCATTGGCGTTCGCAGCGGTAAGTCCGTGCCGTTGCAAAGTGTCAGCGACATCGGCGGGCTCCCCGCCCAGAACAGCGCTCATACCGGTCGGCGTGGCGGCGGCTGCCGCCGCCATTGATTGCGCACGGGTGCGTACCAGCGCGACTGCGTCCTGCTCGGTCAGTGCGCCCGCGACGGCGGAGGCGGTCAATTCACCCACCGAGTGCCCGGCCACGACTGTGGCGGAGGTCAACGGTGTAGTACCGAGAAGCACACGGACAGCGACCAGGCCAGCAGCAACGATGAGCGGTTGTGCCACTGCCGTATCCCGGATGGTTTCTTCGTCAGAAACAGTGCCGTGCCGCACCAGGTCGACACCGGCGGATTCGCTGAGAGCCGCCAGATGCTCGCGTACACCCGGGAGATCGAGCCAGGGATTGAGGAATCCGGGGGACTGGGAGCCTTGTCCAGGGCAGAGAATTGCAAGCACGTATCAAGCTTTCCAAATGGGCGGTCAGAAGCAGGGTGTTCGGGTGCACGAAGCTCCCCGAGCCACTTTGTAGGAAGTCTACAACGATGCCGTCCGATCCATTCGTGTCGACGGACGCTCCGCTGCACCTCTGGGCGGCGGAGAGAGACGGCCGATGACGAGGGCCGTCTGGAGAACAAAAGCCTCGCGTGGAAGCAGCGGATCCCACCCCGTGATGTCGCACACGCGCCGCAGGCGGTAACGCACCGTATTGGCATGGACGAACAGTTCGCGGGAGGTAGCTTCCAGGGAATGTCCGAGGGCGATGTACGCCGAGAGCGTCTCCTCAAGACCGTTCTGCGCACTGGCAAGAGGGCGGTAGATGTTTCGCAGCAGCGCCTTGCGGGCCGTTTCGTCGCCGGAAATGACGCGTTCCGGCCATAGATCGTCGGCAGCTACCGGACGTGGGGCCGACGGCCACGCGCGCGCGGCCGTGAGCCCCGCGAAGGCGGCCTGGGCGGAACCGCTGGCGGCAACGAGGGAAGCTGATTCAGGCCCATAGACTACTGGGCCCGGTCCGAAAAGCTCGCTCAGCCTGGAATAGGAGTTATCGCGGTCCTGGACGCCTCCGAGGACAAGGATGAGGCGATCCCCCTGGATACCTACCAGGGTGTCTTCCGCCAGCCGGCCTGTTGTGCGGCGTAGCTCATTAAGGAACATGGCGTTCGGTTCAGCGGGAGAGCTGCCAACCATGACCGTGATCGGTGCCTGGGACTTCCAGCCCACCGCAGCGATCCGGGAGCGCAGTGCGTCGGAGCTTTCTCCCCGCAGAATGGCGTCCACCACCAACGCTTCAAGCCGCGTATCCCATGAACCGCGCGTTTCGGCCGCCCGGGCATAGACATCGGCTGCCGCAAAAGCGACCTCTCGGGAGTACCTGAGCACGGCCTCCCGAAGCGGCCACTGGTCGGCGTCCGCGGCAAGGTCAGGAACCTGATCCTCCACTACCTGCACGACGACGCGAATGAGCTGGAGAGCTTTCTGGAGACTGATGGAACGCGTGAGTTCGGTGGGGGCAGTCCCGAATACATCACTGAGGACCCAGGCAGGGGAGACCGGCTTCTGATACCAGTTGACGAAGGATGCGATGCCCTTCTGGGCGACCAGGCCAAGCGCGGACCGCTCGTCGGGACGCAGATTGCGGTACCAGGGAAGGGAAGAATCCAATTGTTTCAGGGTGGCCGTCGAAAGCGCGCCGATCTGTGTCCGCAGCCGGTCTACCGTCGCCGGATCCGGAATGGGCAGGGATGTTCCGCGCGGCGGAGTGGGCGATGCCATTGAACGAGCATACGGCTCTGCCACCCAAGGCTCCATTTTGTACGAAGGCTACAAAGGAACGGCTTAAAATACGAGCAGGATCCGCCGGGCTCACATGGATGCCGGCGGACCCTGCTCGAACAGAAAGGGTTAGGAGTCTCCGCCCGCGTTGCCCGTTGTTCCCGCGTTGACGTCAAGGAGCGCGTACTTCTCGATTGCCTGGCGCGGAGCGTCTGCGTCTACCTCTCCCCGCTTCGCGAGGAGCTCAAGAGTGCGTACGACGACGGAGTGGGAGTCGATCTTGAAGTACCGCCTGGCTGCGGCGCGTGTGTCTGAAAAGCCGAACCCGTCCGCTCCGAGTGTGGCGAAGTCCTGCGGCAGGAACTGGCGGATTTGATCCGGAACAGCCTTCATGTAGTCGGTGACGGCCACGATCGGTCCGGGTGCGTCGCCGAGCCGCTTGGTGACGAAGGGAACGCGGGCCTCTGCATCGGGGTTGAGGAACGCCTCCTCCTCGGCGGCGAGTGCGTCACGCCGCAGCTCCGTCCACGAGGTCACCGACCACACATCGGCGGAGACATTCCACTCCTCGGCAAGAATGCGCTGCGCCTCGAGCGCCCACGGGACGGCCACGCCGGAGGCCAGGATCTGTGACCTCGGAGTATTCTCCGCGGAATGCCCGTCCTTGAGCTTATAGATGCCGCGGAGCAGCCCGTCCACATCGAGGTTCTCCGGCTCTACCGGCTGGATGATGGGCTCGTTGTAGACAGTGAGGTAGTACATGACGTTGGGATCGGCCCCGGAGACTGCGTTGCCGTTACCGTACATCCGCTCGAGGCCATCGTGGACAATGTGCCCGATCTCGTATCCGTAGGCCGGGTCGTAGGTGATGACGGCGGGGTTGGTGGAGGCAAGGATGGGTGAGTGTCCGTCGGCGTGTTGGAGGCCTTCGCCGGTGAGGGTGGTGCGGCCTGCGGTGGCGCCGATGATGAACCCGCGGGTCATCTGGTCTCCTGCTGCCCAGAAGGAATCTCCCGTGCGCTGGAATCCGAACATTGAGTAGAACACGTAGATCGGAATCAGCGGCTCGCCCTGCGTGGCGTACGCCGTGCCAGCCGCGGTGAACGCAGCAACTGATCCGGCTTCATTGATGCCGGCGTGGAGGATTTGGCCTTGAATCGATTCCTTGTACGCGAGGACCAGGTCGCGGTCTACCGAGAGGTAGTTCTGGCCCTTGGGGTTGTAGATCTTCGCTGTCGGGAAAAAGGCATCAATGCCGAACGTCCGGGCCTCGTCCGGAATGATTGGCACCACCCGCTTGCCGAACTCCTTGTCCCGCATGAGGTCCTTGAGGAGGCGGACGAAGGCCATCGTGGTGGCGGCCTGCTGCTTCCCCGAGCCGCGCTTGGCCACTTCATAGGTCTTGTCTCCCGGGAGGGCGACCTCTGAATGCTTGGTACGGCGTTCCGGTAGGTACCCTCCGAGGGCCTTGCGGCGTTCGTGGAGGTATTTGATTTCGGGGGAGTCGGGTCCGGGGTGGTAGTAGGGCGCGTTGTAGAGGTCGGCTTCGAGTGCTTCGTCGGGGATGGGGATGCGCAGGTGGTCGCGGAAGTCCTTGAGGTCCTGAAGGGTGAGTTTCTTCATCTGGTGGGTCGCGTTACGGCCCTCGAAGTGTGAACCCAACCCGTATCCCTTGACCGTTTTGGCCAGAATCACGGTTGGTTTGCCCTTGAACTCGGTGGCGGCCTTGTACGCCGCGTACACCTTCCGGTAATCATGCCCGCCGCGCTTGAGTCCCCACACCTGCGCATCTTCCATATCCGCCACGAGGTCCTTGGTGGCCGGGGTCTTCCCGAAGAAGTGATCGCGCACAAACCCACCGGATTCTGCCTTGTAGGTCTGGTAGTCCCCGTCAGCGGTCTCGTTCATGATCTTCACCAGATCCCCGGTGGTGTCTTTGGCGAGCAGGTCATCCCACTCCCGGCCCCACACCACCTTGATCACGTTCCACCCGGCACCGCGGAAGAACGCCTCGAGTTCCTGCATGATCTTCCCGTTACCACGCACTGGCCCGTCCAGGCGCTGCAGGTTGCAGTTGATCACGAAGTTCAGGTTGTCCAGATTTTCATTGGCCGCCAACTGCAACAACCCGCGCGATTCGGGCTCATCCATCTCCCCGTCCCCCAGGAACGCCCACACCTGCTGATCACTGGTGTCTTTCAGCCCGCGGTTCTGCAGATACCGGTTGGACTGCGCCTGATAGATCGCGTTCATCGGCCCGATCCCCATCGACACCGTCGGGAACTCCCAGAACTCCGGCATCAACCTGGGGTGCGGATACGAGGACAACGCATGACCGGCCTTGGACTTCTCCTGCCGGAACCCGTCCAGATCCTCCTCGGTCAGCCGGCCCTCCAGGAACGCCCGCGCATACATCCCCGGCGACGCGTGGCCCTGGAAGAACACCTGATCTCCACCACTGGGGTGGTCCTTACCCTTGAAGAAATGATTGAACCCCACCTCATACAGGGTCGCCGCACCCGCATACGTGGAAATATGGCCGCCCACACCGATCTCCGGACGCTGCGCCCGATGCACCATCACCGCAGCATTCCACCGCATCCACGCCCGGTACTTCCGCTCGATCTCCTCATCCCCGGGGAACTCAGGCTCCTCATCGACCGGAATCGAGTTCACATAATCAGTAGTCACAACACTGGGAAGACCCACCGACCGGCCACCAGCACGCGCCAGCAAACGCCCCAAAACATCACGGGCACGATCAGAACCACGCTGATCAATCAACTGATCAAAGGACTCAATCCACTCAGCCGTCTCCTCAGGATCCGAATCCCCACCAACACCCGAACCCACAATCCCCTGATCAGCAACCATGCCAAACCCTCCCAATCCGCAGATTATGTCTGCGACGTCTACGACTTCGTGCTTCGGGCCGTTGCTCGTCGAAGCGGTCAGAATCCGGTCGGCGTTCGCCGCACCTATGGATTCACTGTGACACTCTAGCCCCGCGGGCTGTTTGATGCGTAGCTGAACGGGTACCGGTGGGGCCAGGTTACGCCCTCACCGAACACCCCTCTCTTTCCTCTGCTCACCGGCTGTTTCCGGCTGGCGAAGGTCCGGGCGCGGGCGGACGGGCCGTCGTCGTTGTGCTGGCGGCGCGGAAAGCGCGGGTTGAAGCGTGGCGCTTAAGGGTGTTGGCTGGTAATAATGCATATCAACGTACTGTGGATCCGGGGCCAGAGGCACCACCGAGACAATCGCAGTGACAATCGCAGCCTTTCGGAAGGAAAAAAGTGAGCGAGGCCGAAGCCGCCACAGCAGGAAGCGTGGCGGGCAAACTGGGTTTCAAGGACGGCGACCTTGTTCAGGAACTTGGGTACGACGAGGATGTTGATTTCGACTTCCGTGCGGATCTGGAAGATGAGATCGGATCGGAACTGCTGACGGAGGACGATCAGGATGTTGTCGACGGCGTAGTCCTATGGTGGCGTACTGATGACGGCGATCTGGTGGATGCGCTGGTGGATTCACTGACTTCGCTCGATGATGGCGGCGTGGTCTGGCTGCTGACACCGAAGTCGGGCCGGGACGGGTATGTCCCGCCGTCTGAAATCCAGGAGGCAGCGCCTACTGCCGGACTTCATGCCACGTCTTCAGCCGGAGTCTCCCGGGACTGGGCGGCAACCCGGCTAGTGGCCCGTCGCAAACAGTAGGTGACAATGCAGCCGGCGCCCGGCCACCTTGCTCCGGGGTTTGAACTCCCCAACCAACACGGGGAGCCGGTCAGTCTGAGCGCGCTGCGCGGTACCGCCGTCGTGCTGGTGTTCTACCCGTTCGCGTTCTCCCGCGTCTGCACCGATGAACTGGATGAACTACAGGCGAATCTGGGGGAGTTCCGGAGCCGCAGCGCGAGAGTGCTGGCCGTCTCGATCGATCACCGGTATGCCCTGCGCACTTACGCAGAGCAGAGGGGATACGGGTTCGACCTCCTCTCTGACTTCTGGCCGCACGGTGAGGTGGCTGAACAGTATCGTGTGCTGAATTTGTCAGAGGGATATGCGCGTCGAAGTACTTTCTTCATCGATCCTGCCGGACTCATCAATTCGCGCGTGGACGCTCCTCTGGGAGAGGGCCGGGCCTTCGAGACCTACCGTTCCGCTCTCCTCAGTCTTTCCCAACACACCGCAGAATCTCCGCGATGACATCTTCGCCGCTGCCGCACGCATCGTCGCTCCCAGGATTCGGAACAACAGGATTCGTCCGGGGTGAGCCTGCCGCGGCAAGCTCTCTGACGGCTTCGCAGCTGACGAGCCTGCGTGGGGTGGCTGATCTTCTTGCGCATCTGCGCCTCACTGTTCTGACTGGCGCAGGTTTGAGCACGGATTCCGGTATCCCGGATTACCGCGGACCGAATTCCGTCCCCCGGAATCCCATGACGTACCAACAGTTCGTGGGCGACGACGCACTAAGGCGGCGCTATTGGGCACGTAACCATATCGGCTGGCACCACCTGCGTCGGGCGCACCCGAACGACGGCCACCGTGCCCTGGTGCGGATGGAGCAGCGGGGGCTGCTGACCGGCTTGATCACACAGAATGTGGACCGGCTGCATTCGTCGGCCGGCAGCACGAAGGTTGTGGATCTGCACGGAACGTATGATCGCGTGGTGTGTCTGAGCTGTCGTACCTTGTTCAGCCGCCAGGACATCGCGGGGCTGCTTGAGCGGCTCAATCCCGGGTACCTCGAGCGCACCGGCAACGCCGGTGACGTTGCACCTGATGCAGATGCCGATGTTGACGACACCTCCGACTTCATGGTTGCGCCTTGCCCGGTGTGCGGCGGCATGCTCAAGCCGGACTTCGTCTACTTCGGTGAAAACGTACCCAAGGATCGCGTGGATCGGGCGTATGCGATGGTGGATGACGCCGGCGCCCTCCTGGTTGCGGGCTCGTCACTGACAGTCATGAGCGGCCTGCGATTTGTGCGCCATGCGGCCAAGCAGGCAAAACCGGTTGTCATCATCAACCGGGGTGCAACCCGAGGAGACGACTTCGCGTCGTTGAAGCTTGAACTCGGCGTCTCGGAATCGTTGGCGTACCTCGCGGACGCCTTACCCGGGGCTACGACCGAGGAGGTGGGACCAGCGAGACGCTGATTGGCATTGCAGAGCGTCGATCCGGTACAGTAATTCCTCGTGGTGGAGAGCAGGTCAGTCCAGCCCCGCCGTGTCAAGGGTCTTTAGCTCAGCTGGTAGAGCGCCACGTTTACACCGTGGATGTCATCGGTTCGATCCCGGTAGGACCCACCAAGAAAAACCCCGTTGTTCCCGGCCCTGCGGCCTGGGCAGCGGGGTTTTTCGCGTGTCTGTTCTTGTTCGTATCCGGTGCTTTCTGCTCGACGCTTCCATGCACGAATGTTTCGACGGATTACCTCAGCGCGGAAGCGCCGTCTGGCTTCGAACATGACGCCGGTAATAGGGTGGGAGAGCCAAGGCGCACAGGGGCGTCGCTAAGTGATGTGTCCCTGACCACGGGGGCAACCTGCAGATGGAGACTTGATGAGTGCACAAATCGGCGTGACCGGCCTTGCCGTCATGGGAGCAAACCTGGCACGGAACCTCGCACGCAACGGGTACACCGTAGCCCTTCACAACCGCTCGGTTGAGAAGACCGATGCTTTGCTTGAGAAGCACGGAAGCGAGGGCGATTTCATCCGGACGGAGTCCCTCCAGGAACTGGTTGACTCGCTGGAGAAGCCGCGCCGGGTGCTCATCATGGTAAAGGCGGGCGCTCCGGTGGACTCCGTCATCGAGCAGCTCGAACCGCTGCTGGAAGCGGGGGACATCATCATTGATGCCGGCAACTCACACTATGAAGACACGCGCCGGCGGGAAGCGGCGCTTGCGGAGAAGAATCTTCACTTCGTTGGGGTCGGTGTTTCCGGTGGCGAGGAGGGAGCGCTGCTCGGACCCTCCATCATGCCCGGTGGCTCACGTGAGTCCTATGACTCGCTTGGTCCCATGCTGGAGAAGATCTCTGCCAAGTACAACGGCGAGGCGTGCTGCCGGTGGATCGGCACCGACGGCGCCGGGCACTTCGTCAAGATGGTGCACAACGGCATTGAGTATGCCGACATGCAGGTTATTGGCGAGGCCTATGATGTCCTTCGCACTGCTGCTGGGATTGAGCCGGCAGACCAGGCAAAGATCTTCAGCGAATGGAACACCGGAACACTCTCGTCCTTCCTGATCGAGATCACGGCTGAAGTCCTCGCCCACACCGACGAGCGCACCGGCAAGCCGTTCGTCGACGTCGTCGTCGATTCAGCGGGCCAGAAGGGTACCGGCCGCTGGACTGTCGTTTCGGCACTTGAACTCGGTAGCCCCACCTCAGGCATCGCGGAATCCGTGTTCGCACGCGGCCTCTCCTCACAGCGGGGTCAGCGTGAGCTTGCACAGGGCATTCTTGAGGGTCACGAGGGCACAGTTGAATTGCCCGAGGGTTTCGTTGAAGACGTTCGTCTCGCGCTGTACGCGTCGAAGCTGGTCAGCTACGCCCAGGGCATTGACATGCTGACAGCGGCTGCAACGGAGTACGGCTGGGACCTGAAGCTCGACGAGATCGCTTCACTCTGGAGGGCCGGTTGCATCATTCGCGCCGAGCTGCTCGACGACATCATGAAGGCTTACGCGGGAGATGAGAGGCCGGCTAACCTGCTCCTGGCTCCGGCGTTCGCTGAATCCATTGCAGGTGCGGTTCCCGCATGGCGCCGCGTCGTTGCAACTGCGGTCCAGCTGGGCATCCCGGTTCCGGTGTTCTCCTCGTCCCTGGCCTACTACGATGGCCTCCGCCGCAAACGACTGCCTGCCGCACTCACCCAGGGCCTCCGCGATCTCTTCGGAGCCCACACCTATAACCGCGTGGACGCTGAGGGCACATTCCACACGCTCTGGGGCGAAGACCGCTCGGAAGTCGAAGCCGTCGACACACACTAGGAAACCTGAAGCACGAAATAGCGCCCCAGCGGAACAATCCGATCCGCCGGGGCGCTATTTGTCGTTCTCGCCAGCTTTGGCTAGATATACAGGGCCGGGTCAATGTACTCGGCTGGATCCACCGCAGGCAGCGTTTCGCGTGCGGAGTCCCGGTGACGGAAAGTCGCGGGAATGCCGGTGATGATGGAGTCGGGCGGCGTATCCTTCACAACGACGGCGTTGGCACCCACCGCGCTGCCCGCACCGATGGTGATCGGACCAAGAACCTTGGCGCCGGCCCCGATCGTGACGCGGTCGCCGATGGTTGGGTGCCGCTTGACCTTCTCCAGGGACCGCCCGCCGAGGGTCACTCCCTGATACATCATGACGTCGTCGCCGATTTCAGCGGTGCCGCCGATCACCACACCCATACCGTGGTCTATGAAGAAGCGCCGGCCGATAGTAGCCTGCGGGTGTATCTCGATACCCGTCAGGAACCGGGCCGTCTGGGCGAGGATCCGGGCCGGAAACCGTAGCGGTGGAACCCGCCACATACGATGCGTCAGGCGGTGTACCCAGATGGCGTGCAGCCCTGAGTACACGATTCCGTTCTCGACGTCCCCTCGGGCTGCCGGATCATGGGCGCGGGCGGCCTCGAGGTCTTCTCGCATTCTCGCTAGGAAGCTCACAAACCACCCTCTGTTGAAGAAATGACTAACCCCGGATGTCGTCGAACAGTACGGTGGAAATGTAGCGCTCTCCGAAATCGCAGACGACGGCGACAATGAGCTTACCTGCGTTTTCAGGACGTTTGGCCAACTCCAGTGCTGCCCAGACGATGGCTCCGGAGGAGATACCGCCGAGGATGCCTTCCTGGGTACCCAGTGCACGTGCTACACGGACGGAATCTTCGACGCTGGCATCCATGACCTCGTCGTAGATGGAGGTATCGAGAATCTCGGGAACGAAATTGGCCCCAAGCCCCTGGATCTTGTGGGGACCGGGCGCGCCACCATTGAGGATTGCGGAATCCGCCGGCTCCACGGCCACAATCTGTACGCCCGGCTTCCGGTCCTTGAGTACCTGCCCGACGCCGGTGACGGTCCCGCCGGTCCCGACTCCGGCGACGAAGATGTCCACCTTGCCGTCGGTGTCATTCCACACTTCCTCGGCAGTGGTTTCGCGATGAACTGCCGGGTTTGCTTCGTTAGCGAACTGACGGGCCCAGATGGCATTGTCGCTGGCGGCTACGATTTCCTTCGCGCGATCTACAGCTCCACGCATGCCCTCGGAGCCGGGGGTGAGAACGATCTCCGCACCATAGGCCCGCAGCATCACCCGGCGCTCGGTGGACATGGTCTCCGGCATGGTGAGGACAACCTTGTAGCCGCGGGCAGCGCCCACCATGGCCAGTGCGATACCTGTATTACCCGAAGTGCCCTCGACGATCGTGCCGCCCGGCTTCAAAGCCCCCGCTTTCTCGGCGGCATCGATGATTGCGACGCCGATGCGGTCCTTGACGCTGTTGGCGGGGTTATAGAACTCAAGCTTGACCGCTACTTCCGCATCCAGCCCTTCGGTCAGGCGGTTCAGGCGCACCAGCGGAGTGCGTCCTACCAACTGGGTGACGTCGTCGTAAATCGGTGCCATGAGATTCCTGTCTGGGTTAGGTGAAGGAGTTGAAGCAAAACTGTGCTCAGCCTAGTCAGCGGCCGGAAGCAGAACTATGCCATGAGCCATTCAGCGTAATATTTCCGGGCTTTGGCAAGCTTCGGATTGATAATCACCTGGCAGTAGCCCTGCTCCGGGTGCTTGGCGTAGAAGTTCTGGTGATACTCCTCCGCTACGTAGAACCGCGGAAGGCGGACCACCTCGGTCACGATCGGGTTTGCCCAGTCCTCCTGATGCCGCTCGATGGCGCGCTCGAACAGCTCCTTTTGCTCAGCGTCCTGGTAGAACATTGATGAGCGGTACTGCGTGCCGACGTCGTAACCCTGGCGGTTGAGCGTTGTCGGATCATGTGAAGCAAAGAAGATGCCGAAGATCACTTCGACGGGCACCACCGTCTCATCGAAAGTGACGGCAACGACCTCCGCGTGACCGGTGATGCCGGAGCACACGGAATCGTAGTTGGGTTCGGGGTCGTGGCCACCGGTATAGCCGGACACGACCTCTGTTACACCCTGGGTTTTTTGGTAGACGGCATCGAGGCACCAAAAGCAGCCCCCGCCCAGCACGAAAGTCATCATGGTGTTAACAATGCTTCGATCAGCGCGATGATTCCCGTCGCACCGCACCAGGGAACAGCGAGTTGGCGCCGAAGCCTGACCGGGCTTTTGGAAGCTGGTAGAACTAGGGCTATGGAAGCTGACGAAGAACACTCCCCAGCAGTGGACGAGGCGAGTGACTCGAGACCCACTGTCGGCGACGTCCTGCTCGCAATCGAAGAATTGTGGCCCGAGTCGCTGGCGGAGGGATGGGACGCCGTCGGCCTTGTTGTCGGTCGTCCGGATCGGGAGGTTTCGACGATTGTCTTCGCTGTGGATCCCTCGGAGGCTGTCGTCGGCGATGCCAGGAAACTTGGAGCGGATCTCATCGTTGCGCATCATCCGCTCATGTTGAAGCCGGTGAATTCGGTGGCGGCCACCCATGCCAAGGGCGCGGCCGTCCACGGGCTCATCGAGGCAGGCTGCGCGCTGGTTACTGTGCACACAAATGGGGACAGCGCGGTTGGCGGCGTTTCGGACGTCCTCGCTGACGCATTCGGACTGACCAATGTGGAACCGCTCGCAGGTTCAGCCGATGGGCTGCCTGAAGAAGGTATCGGCCGCGTCGGCGATCTGGCAGAGGTGACTTCGCTTGGAGAATTTGCGGAGCTGGTCTTCGGTCTGCTGCCCGCTGTTGCCGGCGGAATGCGGGTGGCCGGTGATCGTCACGGTCTTGTCCGGCGGGTAGCTGTCTGCGGCGGGGCGGGGGACAACCTGTTCGATCAGGTGCGTGCAAGCCAGGCTGATGTCTACGTGACCGCGGACCTCCGGCACCACCCGGCACTGGAAGCGCGGGAAGCCGCAGTGAACGGGCGCCCGTACCTTATTGATGTGTCCCACTTCGGCAGTGAGTGGCTCTGGCTGACGCCCGCGGCGAACGCGCTGTCCAACGTCCTGTCCGATCAGGGATTCACCGTTGACGTCCGGGTCAGTGCCGTTAATTCGGACCCCTGGGATTTTGTGCTCACGCCCGGTGAAGGCTAGCAGGCCGCACAAAATTGCCGACGCGCGGTGTGCTCAAGCGCGTGCCATAAGGTAGACGGACAACGAAATTCGGCGACGGCGGAGGACTATCGGTGGCAAAAGCACCTCAGGCGGAACAACTACGGCTTCTTGACCTGCAGGCCAGTGATTCCAAACTCAATCAGTTGCAGCGGCAAGCGGCCACCGTCAGCGCTAATCCTGAGTTGGTCGCGCTGGCAGCGCAGGTAGCGGACGCCGAGTCCGCACTGGTGTCTGCAGCCACAAACCTCGGGGATGCCGAGCGGGATCTCACCCGCGCGGAGGATGACGTGCAGGCAGTCGTCACAAGGCTGGAGCGTGATGAGCAGCGCTTGAACAGCGGCTCCGGCACGTCGAAGGACCTCACGGCGCTTCAAAGTGAGGTCACCTCGCTCACCCGGCGCCGCTCGGACCTTGAGGATATCGAGCTCGAGGTGATGGAGCGGGTCGAAGCCGCGAGGGCAGCACGGGATGATGCCCGCAAAAGGTCGGAGACAGTCCGGAGTCAGCTCGGGGAACTTGAGCGGGCTCGGGACGAGGAACTGGGCCGGATCGATGCCGAGCGCGCCGAGGTCCAGGCCGCACGCGATCAACTGGCGGCTTCTTTTGAGCCGGCCCTTCTCGCAATCTACGAGAGGACACTGGCCAAGCGCGGAGTCGGCGCGGCTCGTCTCTTCCACGGCCGGTCCGAGGGATCAGGCATGGAGCTCAGCCCCGGTGATCTCGCCGACATCTCACGCGCCGCGGCAGACGACGTCGTCTTCTGCCCCGACTCTGGCTGCATCCTTGTGCGTTCGTCCGAGTGGGGAAGCTGAGAAAGTGCAGGACTCCGCCGGAACACTGTTCGACGACGCATTTCCCTCCGCCACCGACGAGAGCCCTGACGGCCCTGCCCGTGACCTCCTGATCGTTGAAGCTGACGGCGGCTCCCGGGGAAATCCGGGCCATGCGGGCTACGGTGCGCTGGTACGTGATCCAAAGACGGGCGCGATCCTCGTGGAGAAAGCCGGCTACATCGGTATTGCATCCAATAACGTGGCGGAATACTCGGGGCTCCTCGCGGGCCTCACATTGGCGGATGAAATTGACTCCGGCTGTCGAATCCTTGTCAAGATGGATTCGAAGCTTGTCGTCGAGCAGATGAGCGGACGCTGGAAGATCAAGCATGCGGACATGCAGAAGCTGGCCGGGCGGGCCCGCCGCATCGTGGATTCCCGCCGCGTCCAGTACGAGTGGATTCCCCGCGAGAAGAACAAGGACGCAGACAGGCTCTCGAACGAGGCTATGGATGCAGGAATGGCAGGGGTTGAGTGGAAGCCCAAGAGCTCCCCGAGCCCGCAGGAAGATTCTAGGCCGGGCGAGAATGCCGACGTCGGTGGTCCACGGATAGCGTCAGGGACCCTGCATCATGTCGAGATCTGGATTCAGGATCTTAATGCCGCGCGCAGCAGTATGGGGTGGCTATTCGAACGGTTAGGGTTCCTTCCCAAGGACAGCTGGGAGAACGGCGCAAGCTGGGCAGGCAACGGTACCTACCTCGTGCTCGAGGCCGGCCCTGATGTCCTGTCGGGGCCACACGAGCGGCGCCGGCAAGGCGTCAATCACCTCGCCTTCAACGCCGGTACGCGAGCGCAGGTGGACCTGCTCGCGCGCCGGGCTGGAAGCCATGGATGGACCCTCCTGTTCCGTGATCGGCACCCCTACGCGGGTGGGCGGGAGCATTACGCAGCCTACCTGGAGAACGCAGAGGGGTTTGAGGTTGAACTCGTTGCGGACCAGAACGCGCAATAGCCCCGGACCAGGACGAGTCAGGCGGAGTGTGCCAGGACAACGTTCAGTTGAGCCGCTTTCCTACTGGTTGCAGGCACGAGGTCGCACGTCCATCGCTCCGATGCGGCCCGGAGTAATTGCTCTGGTGTCGCCGGCGGTTTTCCCCTGCGGGTGAGTAGGTGACGAGCCAGTTCGCCGCGGGTCTGTTTGGCGAAGTGGGAGACGGCCGTCCTCACTCCCTTGCGTTGCTGGAACACGTTCACTGCGACCGTTCGCTCCGGCACTCCGGACCACACGGTGGCGTAGGTGCTTGAGCGGCAGTCGACGATGAGTGAATCGCCGGCCCGCTCATCGAGGACGGACCGGAGCCGTTGCCGCCAGAAGGATGCCAGCCTGCCCGTGCCAGGCAGGTCAACTGACATCGAGAGCCGGTAGGCCGGCACTGCATCGGTGAACCCGACGGCACCCCACAGTGCAGAAACGACGACGACGGCGGAATCCGCCTTTCGCTTTTGCGTGGGGGTCATGCTGCGGTATCCCAGGGCATCATAGAGCACTCCGGAGTAGATGGAGTGGGCCGGCGCGGCGGGAACGTGGCGCAATTCGGTATTGCGGCGTACTTCCGCCGCGAGGGAATTCCCCACTCCGAGAACAGCATGTGCGTCATGGTGGGCGCTGGTCTTCGCAAGTGCGGCCAGCACTTCCGACCGGGCATCAGTCAACCCCGGAAATGCAAGCGAAGCCAGATCGAGGGGGCGCCCTTTGACTGCAGCCGTTTTTCCTTCAGAGGGCGGGAGCAGAATAAGCACCTCAACACTCTACCGTCGAGGGATCAGCGAAATGCTGCACACCAGGTCCGCGGCACATACGGCGTCTCCCGGCGCGTAGAATCGGAATGGATGGGTTGGCCAGGCGGCCGCGTGTGAAGCGCTTTTCGTGCTTCTCCCGAGGAACGTCCGGGCTCCGCAGGGCAGGGTGGTGGGTAACGCCCACTCGGGGTAACCCGCAGGCAAGTGCCACAGAGAATAGACCGCCCCGCTGGTTCGCCCAGAGGGGGTAAGGGTGAAACGGTGGTGTAAGAGACCACCAGCGCACCGGGTGACCGGAGCGGCTAGGTAAACCCCACCCGGAGCAAGGCCAGACAGGACACGGTTGAGGGCTGCCCGCCCGAGTGTCCGGGTAGGCCGCTGGAGGGCGCCGGCAACGGCGTTCGTAGATGGATGGCCGCCACTGCAGCTCCTCACGGATCCGCAGGACAGAACCCGGCGTATCGGCCAGCCCATCCACTTTCCGCAGGTTTTGCTCCACCGGCTCTGCATAATCCGTGGGAAGCGGTGTTTCGTCAAGAGTGCGGGCCCGTTCCCGACCAGTCATCCACAACCGGGCTTATCACCAGAGACGTTCCATTACGCTAAGGGAATGGCCGAGACGACTGCACCCAGAGCTTCCCTGGTGAGTCGCAATCCTAAGTTCAGGGCTCTGTGGTTATCGGCTACGGTAGGCGTTTTCGGCACTGCCGTTGCAGCTGTCGCCCTGCCGATCATTGCGGCGGTTGAGCTCGCGGCCAGCGACTTTGCGGTGGCGGCCCTTGCCGGCATGGCGTTCCTGCCCTGGCTGCTTTTCGGCCTGCCTATCGGAGTATGGGTTGACCGCTGGAAGCGCAAGCCTGTCATTGTCTGGTCCCTCGTGGCACGGATAGCGTCGCTCGCGACACTTCCGGTTGCGTACTGGTTTGGAATGCTTACGGTCACCCACCTGTTCGTTGTCGCATTCATAGCCGGTTTGTCATCGGTTTTCTTCAGCCTCGCCGATCAGGCGTTGGTGCAGCAGGCGCTCTCGGGGGATGAGCTGGTCGAGGGGAACGGCATCATCACCGCGTCCGGCGCCTCCGCAGACGCGGCGGGCAGGGGTATCGCGGGGTGGCTCACCGTGGTGATGGGAGCCTCCAACACACTTCTTGTGCAGGTGGGGGCGTCGCTCGCCTCTCTCGCTGCAATCTCGTCGTTGCGCATCGAAGAAAAGCCGGTCGCTGTTCGGGAGCGGCGCATCTTCGTGGAGATGATGGACGGGCTGCGGTACACCTTCAGCACGGCGCCGCTCCGGGCAATCCTCTTCAACGCTGCACTGTGGAACCTGGGCGGCAGCATGGTCGCCTCGCTGATGGTGCTGTTGGTTGTCCGGGTGCTGCAGGAGTCGGAAATCTGGCTCGGTCTGTTGATGGCTGCAACGTCGGTGGGAGGGGCTGTAGGCGGGCTAAGCGCCAAACGGCTTACCGAACGACTGGGTTCCGGACCGGTGTGGCGGTGGTCCATGGTTCCGGGCGTGCTTGGGTACGCGTCGCTCCTCATCATGACTCCGGGTCCAGGAATGGTGATCGGACTGGTCGGGATGTTCGTTATGGGTGTATCGATCGCGCTGAATATCGTTGTCGGCACAAGCTTCCGCCAACGTGTCTGTCCGCCGGCAATGATGGGAAGGCTGGGAGCTGCAACGAGGATGGTCAGTTGGGGGATGCTCGGCATCGCCAGCATCCTCGGCGGAGTCCTCGCCGAAGTGTTCGGCATTACCTCAGCCGTGCTGGTGGGTGTACTGCTGGCTGCTACAGCTCCAATGGTGGCGCTGTTCGGATCGCTTCGTTCGGTGGACCGTCTCGAAGACCTCGCGCGCGAGCCGCTGCCGGCTGACTAGTGGCCGAATGGGTCCGGATCGACACCCGGCATCCAGGTCAATCCCGGCTGACCCCACCCGTTGACCTTGGCGGCTTTCCTTGCTTTCCGCGAGTACTGCGCATTCAGCCGGTCAACATACAGCGTGCCGTTCAGATGATCGAACTCGTGCTGCATGCAGCGCGCAAACCACCCGGTTGCCTCGAACTCGACCGCGTTGCCCTCGCCGTCATACCCGTTGACCTTCGCCCACTCTGCGCGCTTGAGCGGGAAGGACTCTCCCGGGAATGAGAGGCACCCCTCCGACTCTTCCTCGTCCGGTTCGGCGCCGGAAACCTTCGTGGTGACCAGTGTGGGATTGACCAGGACTCCACGAGGGGGAACGTCGTCGTCATTCGCCATTCCGTAAACAAAGATGCGCAGACCCACCCCGATCTGCGGTGCCGCGAGGCCAACACCGTTCGCCTCGTCCATCGTCTCGTACATGTCTGCAATGAGGGAGCGCAGCTCATCGTCGAATTGTTCGACGTCGACAGCGCGCCGGTGCAGCACGGGTTCGCCGGCGATGGTGATGGGACGGACAGGCATAGGGACTCTTCCTTGCTCCGGTGGCTAGCGGGCGATATGGCGGCCGACGGTTTCGCGCATGATCTCACTCGTGCCGCCGAAAATGCTCAGGAGACGGACAGCGAGGAAGGCCTGCGCGATCGGGTATTCGAGGATATAGCCGTAGCCACCGTGGAGTTGCAGGCAACGATCCGTAACCCACTTCACCCGTTCGCTGGCCCATAGTTTGACCCGGGCGGCGCTGACGGCGTCCAGCGCTCCTTCATTGAACGCCACGACGGCCCGATCAACATAGGTTTCCAGAACCTCGACCTCGGTCTGGATGTCCGCAAGTTCAAACCGGGTGTTCTGGAAGTCGATGATCCGCTCGCCGAAGGCATTGCGTTCCTTCGCGTAGTGCACGGTTGTCTCATACATGGTCCGCGCCACGGCCGAGGATGCAACGGCAATCGCCAGACGCCCCTGCGGCAACTGTTCGGCCACGTACCGCAGCCCGTGCCCGGCCTCGCCGACGAGGTTCGCCTCCGGTACTCGCACGCTGTCGAAGAAGAGCTCGGACGTATCGGAGGCCTTCAGCCCCATCTTGTCCAACTGCTTCCCGGTCTCATATCCGGGACCCTTCTCGACCATGAACAGGGAGAAGGACTCGCTGCCGCCGCGTCCGGTGGAGCCATCCGTGCGGGCGAGGACCAGCGAGGCATCACCGCTGATCCCGTTTCCAATGAAAGTCTTCTGTCCGTTGATCAGCCAGCCGTCGCCGTCGCGCACGGCCTTGGTCCGGACGCCCCGCAAGTCACTGCCGGCGCCAGGCTCAGTCCATGCCACGGACGTGATCTTTTCGCCGGTGACCATGCCGGGCAGCCACTGCTGCTTGAGCTCGTCCGAGCCGTAGGCGAGCAGGTGGGGAAGGACCATGTCGTCGTGCAGGTGAAGAGCCAGCGCTGCGCCAAGGTGGTTGGCCCGGGCAAACTCTTCGTCGAGGACTACCCGGAAGCGGTAATCGGGCATGCCGGCTCCACCAAATTCCTCGGGCACGGCCAGGCCAAGCAGCCCCTGTTGACCGGCGGCGCTCCACATGCTGCGCGGCATAATGCGTTCCCGGTCCCACTGCGCGTAGTGCGGGGCAATCTCCCGTGCGTTGAACTCCTGCGCCACGTCCCGGAACAGTTCGTGGTCCTCCTCGAACAACGCCCGTTTCATACAGTTTTCCCTTCTGCTGATCCCCGTTTCGCGCAGCTCTAAACGAAGCGAGGAAATGCCAATGGCCGCCCCGAAATTACAGGACGGCCACGGAAGCCTGCGGCTACTGCCGGCGGGCGAAATGGGGTGAGTAACGGGGTTTGAACCCGCGACCTCCTGGACCACAACCAGGCGCTCTGCCAACTGAGCTATACCCACCATGCGACTCGGTAAGCAACCCGAGCGTGCACCGCACGGGGGGCGGGCTTGCTGGGGCTGAACGAGGCAGCGCAAACAATTCTACACACTTTTCGGACCACTTTTTCCAGGCACTCGGAACCCCAGCGCCCTGGACCGGTGACGCCTAGCTTCCGGCGGTGAGATTCCGCGCTGCCGTGCGGCTGGTCTCCGAATCGGGTCCGGGACCAGGAACAAAGATGGTGCTCCGGTAGTACTGCAGTTCCCGGATCGAATCCCTGATGTCGCCCAGCGCCCTGTGGTTGCCGATCTTCTCCGGAGCTTGGAAGTAGGCGCGTGGATACCAACGACGAGCCAACTCCTTGATGGTGGACACGTCCACCACCCGGTAATGGAGGTGTTCAACCACCAGAGGCATGTCGCGGGCAAGGAACACCCTGTCGGTTCCCACGGAGTTGCCACCCAGTTGTGCGCGGCGCGGTTCCGGCACATGCGCGGTGATGTACTTGAGTACGCGGTCCTGGGCTTCCTGCATGGTGACTCCGGACGGCAGCTCTTCCAGCAGGCCTGAAGCGGTATGCATGTTGCGCACGAAGTCGCCCATGGACTCCAGTGCGCCGGGAGGCGGTGCAATGACGACGTCGACCCCCTCACCGAGAATATTCAGTTCAGCGTCGGTGACGATGACTGCCACCTCAATCAGGGCATCCGCGACGGAGTCCAGGCCCGTCATCTCGCAGTCGATCCAGACGATGGGCTCACTAGTTATCGGCACCCGACAAATGTACCGGGTTATCGGTTGACCCCGGTCTATGTGTACAACCGTTCGGCGGCGTCCGGGCAGGTGAATGCTAAAATCGAGCGACCTCGATTCCTCCTCGCCGCCCTGTCAGACTGACGATCGGACCCTCCCGCAATGACCGCCCCTGCGCCTGCTTCCGTTGCGACCGCGCACATCGGGCGCCCCAGGATTGCGATCATTCAGGGCTTCATTGGCTCAATGCTCATGCTTGTCGGATCGTTCGGCGTAGGCTGGCTCTCGCTCGCTTCCAGGGAACTCCGGCAGGTGCAGGTGATCATCTGGCTGCGGTTCGAACCTGCCGGCGCTGTCCTTTCCGTCATTCTGCTTGCGTTGGGAGGGATGCTCCTGGTCAGGTCATGGCTGAGGCTCGGTCAACGTCTGCAGGGGTGGGGACCGGAGACGCATCGGACAATCCTGACCGCAATCCTCGCCTGGGCTGCCCCTATGTGCTTCGCGCTGCCCCTGTTCAGCAGGGATGTTTTCGCTTATATCGCTCAGGGCCAGGTCATGGTCGCCGGGCTTAACCCGTACGAAGACGGCTATTCCCAGATCTCCAACTATCTGCAGATCGGAGCGGATGATCTGTGGGCACAGAGCCCAACTCCGTACGGTCCTATTTTTCTCTGGATGGAAGAGCTGATAGTCCGTGCGACCGGAGGGCAGCCTGACCTGTCCATCCTGCTCTTTCGCCTGCTGGCGCTCGTGGGCGTTGCCTTGTGCATCTATTACGTGCCGCGACTCGCAGAACTGCATGGAGTGAATCCACATCGAGCGCTGTGGCTCACCGTTGCCAACCCGCTCTTCCTGACCAATTTCGTAGCGAGCATCCATAACGACTCCCTTATGGTGGGCCTTGCAGTGGCCGGACTCTATTTCGCAGCGAAGGGACGTTATGTCACGTCGGTTCTCCTGGTCACACTGTCCATCGGTATCAAGCCGATCACGCTGATTTTCCTCCCGTTCATCGGCCTGATGTGGGCAGGCCGGGATGCAAGTTGGCCGCGCAAGATCCTCTACTGGGCCATCACGGCGGGGATGTCCCTCGGAATCCTTTGGATTCTGGGAATCATGAACGGTTTCGGCTTCGGGTGGGTCGGCGCGCTCAGCACACCCGGCAGCGTGTGGATCTGGTATGCACCGGTCGGGTTCCTGGGCATGGTCGTGGCAGTGACCGGAGACGCCCTCGGTTTCGACGGCTGGTCATGGGCGAATGTTGTCCACACGATCGGCACTTTGGTGTCGCTGGTACTGATCACCTGGCTCATTTTCAAGGGGGACCATGCGCACCTCGTCCGCCGGCTGGCGCTGGCGCTCACCGCCGTCGTACTCCTAGCGCCAATGATCCAGGCCTGGTATGTCGTATGGCTGATTCCGTTGTTTGCCGTGACCGGGATCAGGGATGACTGGCAGGTGAAGGTGCTGTACTTTCTGGTGTCCTTTTTCATGATTTATGCGATCTCCGACCAACTGGACATATTCCCCTATATCGAACTTGACCTTGGAACTGCCCGCCAGATTGCCGCAGTGGTCGGGGTGGCGTTTGCGACCTATCTCGTGCTGTTGGATCCGCGAACGAAGACCCTCTTTCGAGGGTCGCGATCAACGGATCAGCTCCCTCTTAGCCGATAAGCACCGGTCCAGCGAACATGCGAAGCGTGCCTGATGACGCAATACTGGAAGGATGAGCGAACTGCAGGAACAGGTTGTCCGGGCCGCATTTGATATCTCGCAGTGGGAACCTGAGTCATATTCGGTGGAAGGCGCTGACAGTGAACTGACGCGTGTTCGCGCGACGAAAGAGTTCGCCGGAGACATCGAAGGTTCTTCGGTTGCTGAACTGCTCATGGCCGGCAATAACAGGGGAGCCGGTTATGTGGCATCAGAAGTCTTCACGGGTAGCGTTCTTGGGCGGCGCGGTAGCGTGATCGTCCAGCATTGGGGGCTGGCTGAAGGAAACGCAGCGGCGAGTTCCGGACACATCATTCCCGGGTCAGGGACTGATGAACTGGAGGGTATCGCTGGCCGGGCAGAGTACTCGCAGGACGTTGCGGGCCAGCACTATCTCGAACTGAGAGTGACCTTTCCCGAATGATTCGGTGCCCCCGGCGCGACTCGAACGCGCAACCTACGGATTAGAAGGCCGTTGCTCTATCCATTGAGCTACGGGGGCCTGGCGGGCGAACTGCCCACATGAGTTTAGCGGTTCCTAGTCTGCGTTATCTCCTCCACAGCGGACAAATTGCACTGCACTTTCGCACATAGCCGCATCCACAGGCCACTGGGCAAGCGATCCCGTCACAGACTGGAATCAGCCGACGCACCGGTGTCGGTTCTCGTTTTCTTGAAGGGACGCATGATGAGCAACTATGTGACAATCCGCGGTTTTGTGGGTACCGAGATCAAGTGCGCTGTAGCAGGTAGTGGGCTGCCGATCGCCAAATTCAGGCTGGGTAGTTCTGATCGCTACTTCGACAAGAAGACCAACGCGTGGGTGGATGGCGACACCAACTGGTATTCAGTGTCAATGTTCCGGCAGTTGGCCACCAACGCCGGCGTAAGCCTGCAGAAAGGCGACCGCATCATTGTCACGGGCAAACTAAGGGTTCGCACCTGGATCACTGACGAGGGTAAAAGCGGCACCACCGTTGAAATTGATGCGGATTCAGCCGGGCATGACCTCGTGTTCGGCACAGCCAGTTTCCGGAGATCAAGTGCAGATCGGAATGACTCTGCGGTGCAGGAAGGTGCAGATGAGGGTTTCGATGGCGTGAACTACGCCACCGGCGAGATTTCCACACCCGGTTACGGGGCGCCCGGTACAGCCGTTGAGGAGTCGCCCGAGCCATCGGATGACCCGGCGGAGACGGAGGTCGGCGGGGACCGGGAATTGGCGTCGGCGCCCTTCTAGACGAATTCCCGGCAGCGCCATGACAGAATTGCTGCATACGGAGACCGGTGAGGGGCAAGGATGGACATCAGGACAGTACGATCGGCTGCGCTGTCGTGCATCCTGTGTGTGGGCATCGGAATCGGCGCCAGCGGCTGCGGGACGGGCGCTGCCGGAAGTGAACCCCGGGCTATCCGAATGGCACCGGCAGCGCAAAGCCCCGGTACTGCAGTATCGACCGCCCCCAATCCCTCCGATATCGGCGCACTTACCTCCAGTCTCAAGGACTCCTTGAGTTCGTTGGCAGCTGAGACAGATGACCCGGATGCAGAAGCGCTGCTGGCTGCCTTCGAGGCGGCGGGAGCGGACCAGCGTTCCGTCGAGGTGTCCATTGATACCACTCCAACCGGTCTCGAAGTAGACGCGATGACCGCCGGCGTGCCGCTTGGAGACACCTGCGTCTTCGGGCACATCCGTGATGGCTCTTCAACAGTCACTCAACTTCCCGTCCTCGCCAGCGGCAGGTGCTTCGTCGGGGACCAGCGGTAAAAGCCCACAGCCGGGCGCACCAACGGGACGCCGTCGAATATGTTCTAGGCGTCCTCACGCCGTAGCCTTGGACTATGGCGGAATTTATCTACACAATGACCAAGGCCCGTAAGGCCGTTGGGGACAAAGTAATTCTCGACGACGTAAGTATGTCGTTCTACCCGGGCGCCAAAATCGGTGTCGTGGGGCCCAACGGCGCGGGAAAGTCCACCATCCTGAAAATCATGGCTGGTTTGGATACTCCCTCGAATGGCGAGGCACGGCTTAGCCCTGGATACACAGTTGGCATCCTCCTCCAGGAACCGCCCCTGAACGAGGAAAAGACGGTTCTCGGCAACGTGCAGGAGGGCGTCGGAGAAATCTATGGCAAGATCCAGCGCTTCAACGAGATCTCCGAAGAAATGGCCAACCCTGACGCCGATTACGATCGGCTGCTCGATGAAATGGGCAAGCTCCAGGAAGCCATTGACGCCGCAGACGCCTGGGACATCGATTCCCAGCTCGAGCAGGCGATGGATGCCCTGCGCTGCCCACCGCCCGAGGCTGACGTGTCGATACTCTCCGGTGGAGAGCGGCGCCGCGTTGCGCTGTGCAAGCTGCTGCTCCAGAAGCCGGACCTGCTGTTGCTGGACGAACCGACCAACCACCTTGACGCTGAAAGCGTGCTGTGGCTCGAGCAGCATCTGTCTGCCTACCCCGGCGCAGTTCTCGCCGTCACTCACGACCGCTACTTCCTTGACCATGTCGCTGAGTGGATTGCGGAGGTTGACCGCGGACATCTCTACCCCTATGAAGGCAACTACTCCACGTATCTGGAGAAGAAGCGTGCGCGGCTCGAGATTCAGGGCAAGAAGGACCAGAAGCTTTCCAAGAGGCTTACTGAGGAGCTTGAATGGGTGCGGTCAAACGCGAAGGGTCGCCAGACCAAATCCAAGGCGCGTCTTGCCCGCTATGAGGAGATGGCATCGGAAGCAGAGCGGACCAGAAAGCTGGACTTCGAAGAAATCCAGATTCCACCCGGCCCGCGCCTCGGCAGCCAGGTGATTGAAGCACATGATCTCCGGAAGGGTTATGACGATCGCATCCTCATCGATGGACTGTCCTTCTCTCTGCCCCGGAACGGTATCGTCGGAGTAATCGGCCCGAACGGCGTCGGAAAGACCACCCTGTTCAAGACCATCGTCGGTCTGGAACCGCTCGACGGCGGAGAACTGAGGATCGGCGAGTCCGTCAAGATTTCCTATGTGGACCAGTCCCGTGGCGGGATCGATCCCAATAAGTCGCTGTGGGAAGTAGTGTCGGACGGCCTTGACTACATTCAGGTCGGCCAGGTCGAAATGCCGTCCCGTGCTTACGTGTCCGCGTTTGGTTTCAAGGGACCCGACCAGCAGAAGAAGGCGGGAGTGTTGTCCGGCGGCGAGCGTAACCGGCTGAACCTCGCGCTGACGCTGAAGCAGGGTGGAAATCTGCTCCTCCTCGACGAGCCCACCAACGACCTCGATGTCGAGACTCTTTCCAGCCTGGAAAACGCGCTGCTCGAATTCCCAGGCTGCGCCGTTGTGGTCTCGCACGACCGGTGGTTTCTGGACCGGGTAGCTACCCACATCCTGTCTTACGAGGGCACTGAGGAAGACCCGGCGAACTGGTACTGGTTCGAGGGTAACTTCGAGGCGTATGAGGAAAACAAGGTTGAGCGGCTTGGCCCTGATGCCGCCAAACCTCACCGTGTGACACACCGGCGTCTCACCCGCGACTAGAAAAGCGAGCTGACATTGACTGAGGGAGCGTGCGGACCGCGCGCTCCCTCAGTCAGTTAAGCACGGATCTCAATTCTTCCAGCGACGCATCTTCTGGTCCATCAGCTTTTTCTGCACGGCACCCTTCAGCTTGCTGCCTGCGTCGTCAGGCACGCGGATCATGCCCTCCTGCGCGACTGTGGCAACGAGATGGCCGGAGCGGTTATAGATTTTTCCTAACGCCAGCCCGCGGGCACCGGAAGCGCTGGGTGATGCCTGGATGTACAGCAGCCATTCATCGACCCGAACCGGGCGATGCCACCACATGGCATGGTCTAGACTCGCCACGCTCATCCCCGGGTGAATCCAGGTAAGGCCGTGCGGGCGCAGGATCGATTCGAGCAGCGTGTAGTCGCTCGCGTACGCAAGAGCCGCCTGATGCATCGCGGGATCTGCGGGCATCGCTCCGAATGTTTTCATCCAGACGGCGTTCACAGGTTCATCCGATCCGGTGTTCTCGACATAGAGCGGGGAGTCGATATGGCGGATGTCGAACGGGCGATCATAGGCCCACGCTTTCGCGACCGGATGATCGAAGCGTCCCAGGAGATCCGCCGTCGAGGGGAGCGACTCCGGCTCCGGGACGTCGGCCGGCATGGACTCCTGGTGCGTGATTCCCTCATCAGGTTGTTGGAAGGAAGCGATCATTGACAGGATGGGCACGCCGTTCTGGTATGCGTGAACCCGACGCGCCGAGAATGACCGTCCGTCGCGCAGCCGCTGTACCCCGAAGGTGATGGGCAGGGCGGCATCGCCGGCCCTCAGGAAGTAGCCGTGCATTGAGTGCACAAAGCGCGCCGATTCCACGGTGCGGATAGAAGCCATCAGAGCCTGGGCGAGCACCTGGCCTCCGAACACACGCTTGCCCGGTTGCTTCACCGGAGTAGCCACGAAGATCTCCTCGTCCGTCTGGGCTCCTGCGGCGCTGTCCAGGTCGAGAAGGGTGACAAGCGCGGCTGTAGGGTCCTGTGAGGGCTGGACGGACATGGTGATGGTTGGCTCCTTGTACTACACGGCGCTGTGCCTGGACGGCTCCCGGCTCATCCGGCAGCATGCCTTCAGTGGAACCATCACCGACATTAGACTGCGCGGCGTTCAGCCTCAACTGCGCGGATGAGAGAATTGCACCATGTCTCAACCCTCCACCATGTCCCGAGAACTCTCACTTGCCGATCCACAGGTGATGCTGGACCTGCGCACTTACGTGGGACGCGCACGCGCAGCCGAGGACGGAGCAGTCCGTCTCCAAGCCAGCGGGAAGGTGCTGGCGGCGTACGTGTGCATCCTCGCCCCCCGCATTCTCGGCGAGGCGACGCCGACGGTCCTCGGCCTGCGCACCATTCCGCTCGCGGAACCGGGACAGCTGGACACAACGGTGGCTTTAGCGTCCGTGTCCGACCGGCTGGCCCGCATGACGGAGAACGACGTCGTTCTGCCGGTGCCGCCGACAACGGTCACTGAAATCTGGGCTGGAGTTCTGCCGCCGCGGGCCGGCTGGGAATCGAAAGGCTCGATGTCAGCTGACCTGCTGCTCGCCGCTGCCTCGGAGGGTATCCGGGAAGTGGCTCAATCAGTGCCGCAGTCTCCCGGCGCCATCGTTGTGAACAACGCACGCGGCATCATTTGGGGACGCCCGGTTGCAGAGGCACCGGCGGATCTGCCCGCAGGGGCAGCTTTTGGTGCGTTTGTCCTCGGTTTCCTGAAACCGGGCGAGCGGGCAAGCATCTTCACCAACAACCGTTGGACGCGCCTGAGTACGGGAACCGGGCACGTCCTCGTACGCCAGGCCGCTGTTCTCTAAACCGCAGCAGGGCTCTGCAGACCTCAGGCTGAATTGACCATGGAATGTGCCGCCCGATCCAGATAGTCCCATAGCGTCGCCTCGTGCAGCGGTGAAAGTTCAAGGGAATCGACGGCGTCGCGCATATGCGTCAGCCAGCGGTCGCGGGCAGCCGGTGTGACGTGGAAGGGCTGGTGGCGCATCCGCAGACGGGGGTGGCCACGAGTCTCACCGTAGGTTTTCGGTCCGCCCCAGTACTGCTCAAGAAACAGCAGGAGGCGTTCCTTGGCTGGACCCAGATCCTCTTCCGGGTACATGGGACGCAGCAACTCATCCGATGCCACGCCGGCGTAAAACACATCGACCAGGCGGACGAACGTTTCATGCCCACCGACGGCCTCGTAAAAGTTGTCGGTATAAGACGGCTGGTCAAAACGCGGCCCCACCGGGGTCAACTGGGCAATCGGTTCACCGAATCTCGACGGGATGGGAATCGGACCGGGTGTTTCACTGCTCATTGGCTTTTTCCACCTTTTCGTCATCTGCTGCGGGCGGAACGTAGTTGCCCTGTGTCCTGTTGCCTACCTTCATGATGTCACCGTTTCGGATGTACCAGATTGCACCGTTCTCATCCACCATGCGTGTGATTCGCAGTCCGACGGACTGCACAACCCCGACGGTATCTCCCACCTCGATGACGTCGCCGATGCCGTACTGATCTTCGATGGTGATGAAAAATCCCAGGAACGCGTCCCGGATTACTTCCCGGGCTCCGAAACCGATGGCAATACCGACGATCCCGACGCTTGCGAGGATAGGACCGATGTTGACTCCGAGCTGCTCGATTGCGGTCATGAGCGCGATGATCGCGATCGTGACCGCCGTCGTGCTGCGCAGTAGCGCACCGATGGTCTCGGCTCGTTGCATTCGCCGCTTGTGGTCAAGTGTGCGCAACACCGGCTGCGCCCACTGGAAATGCGGTTTCTTGAACATCTCATAGCCGTTCTGCACACGCTTCACCATGCGGTTGATCAACGCGCGAAGTATGAGCCAGAGTATGAGAGCGGCCAGCAGGATCAGCGCGGCGGCGATGATGTTTCCGCCGTAACCGAGCTGGTCAAGAAACTGCATGGGAATACCTTTCATCGGGCTGTACGCGGCCGGGAACATTCAGGGCTCGTCGGGCAGCTCAAGATTACCCGTCGTCGGCAGGCGCGAGCGCACACTGGTTCCCGGCGGCAATCGCGCTGCGCCGCTTAGATTAGCTGGTCAGGCGGTGGTCTTCTGGCGGGAAAGCTCGGTGACCGGGTTCGCTGTGCCGCCAACCATGACAACCGGTTCATGCAAGACGGGGAAATTGACTGATCGTCCGATGAAGCAGGCCGCAGCCGCGTCGGTGTGGATTGACTGGGCCGTATGTTTGACCGTGCTGTCCGTGATGGTGACCCGAGGCTTCAGTATGACGCCGGTGAACTCACCACTGCCATCAGCGTTGAGCCGCATGGTTCCCTCGGCCGCATCTTCATAGGCAGTCACGACAATGCCGTTCTTGACCGCCATATGAAGATAGGACAGCATATGGCACTGCGAAAGAGCGGCAAGGAGGAGCTGCTCCGGGTTCCAACGTTCGGGATTGCCGTGGAACGTCGGGTCTGCCGACCCGGGAATGATGGGGACGCCGGCTGATGCCACCTCGTGATCGCGGGTGTAGGACCGGTAGGAGGATGTGCCGGCACCGCGGTTCCCCGTCCACACCACGCGTACCTGATAGTGATGCTCAGAGAGGTTCATAGCCACAAAGTACACCCGTTGGCCGATAACCGTAGTGCGCGGACCGGCCAACGGGTGCAACCAGCGGCTTCTTCGCTACTTATCTGCTGCCTGCGCCCTGAGAGCGCGTGCCACGCCGTCCCGGTTTTCCAGAACGAGCCGGCGAAGCGAGGCAAGGTCCGGATCCAGAGTTGCCAGGAACTCGTCAGTGGCCGCGAGTGTGCCCTGCGTAGTCAGTCGCGATGGATAGAGGCCGACAATAATCTGCTGGGCGATCTCATGCGTGCGGTTTGCCCACACATCCTTCGCCGAAGCGAAGTACTTCCCGGCGAAAGGTTCCAGAAGATTCGTGTCATGGACCCGTGTGAAGCCGGCGATCGCCGAACGCTGTGCAGCGTTAGGCATGTCTGAGCGCTCCACGATGGCCGTCCAGGCTTCCTCCTTTGCCTCAGCGGTCGGGATGGCTGCCTTCGCCTGCGCAGCGGCAAGGGCGCCGGTGGCCGTGGCGTCCTGCTCGAGTTCGGCGTCAATATCCCTCTGGGTCTTCCGGCCACCCACCACGAGGCTGGTCAATAGCTCCCACCGCAGGTCAGCATCCACAGTGAGTCCCTCTGGTGCAGCGGAACCGTCAAGGATCCGTTCGATGATGTCGAGCTGTGGTCCGGTTTGAGCGTGAACGGCGAACGCCTTCACGAACTGTAGCTGCGAGTCCGACCCGGCGTCAGCACCCTCCGCCAACTGCCACAGGCTGTCCGCGGCAGCTATCTCCATTGGCTGCCGGTCAGCCGGACTCACGTAGAGGGCGAGAGTGGTTGCGAGTTGCCGCAGGAGCACCAGAACCACTGAGGAGTCAGACTCTGAGGCGATGTTCTGCAGGATCAGCTCGACGTAATTGCGTGCAGGTGTCTCTCCGTCGCGGGCTGCATCCCAGGCCGACGCCCACACCAGCGTGCGGGGCAGGGACTCGCTGAAGTCCTTCAGATGACGGGTAGCGGTTCGCAGCGACCGGTCGTCAAGCCGGATTTTCGCGTAGGCGAGATCGTCGTCGTTGAGCAGCACAAGATCCGGCTGCTGCAACCCGATGAGTTCATCGACAGCCGTGCGTTCTCCCGCAATATCGAGTTCAACCCGGTGCGAGCGCTCAAGCTGCCCGTTGCCTGTCAAATCATAGAAACCGATCGCCAAGCGGTGCGAACGGATCGTCGGAAAGTCCGCCACCGCGGACTGTTGGACCGCGAAGGAGGTGATAGCGCCGTCGTCGTTGGAAGTGATCTCCGGACGGAGGGTGTTGACACCGGCCGTTTCCAGCCACTGGGCTGACCACTCCTTCAGGTCACGGCCGCTTGCTTTCTCAAGCTCGACGAGCAGGTCGGAGAGCTCGGTATTGGACCAGGCGTGCTTGCCGAAGTATTCCCGCACTCCCTGCATGAACTTGTCCTGACCGACCCACGCCACCAGCTGTTTGAGCACGGAAGCGCCCTTGGCATAGGTGATGCCGTCGAAGTTGACCTGCACGTCCTCCAGGTCATTGATCGGAGCCACGATGGGATGGGTGGAGGGCAGCTGGTCCTGACGGTACGCCCAGGCCTTCTCGAGGGATGCGAACGTGGTCCACGACTGTGTGAACTTCGTTGCCTCCGCGGACGCCAGGGTGGACATGAACTCTGCAAAGGACTCGTTGAGCCACAGGTCATTCCACCAGCGCATGGTCACCAGGTCACCGAACCACATGTGGGCGAGTTCATGGAGGATAGTGATAGCGCGGCGTTCAATGGTGGCTTCGGTCACCCGGGAACGGAACACATAGCTTTCAAGGAAGGTCACCGCGCCGGCGTTTTCCATCGCTCCCGCGTTGAACTCGGGAACGAACAGCTGATCGTACTTCTCGAACGGATAAGGGGCGCCGAACTGCTCTTCGAAGAACTCGAAGCCCTGGCGGGTCAGCTCGAAGACGTTCTCGGCGTCGAGGTGTTGCATGAGCGACTTGCGTGCAAAGACGCCGAGGGGGATGGTCCGTCCGTCTGAGCTCGTGAGTTCACTGCGCACGGACTGGTACGGCCCGGCGATGAGGGCCGTGACGTAGGAAGAGAGCACCGGTGTTGGCTCGAAGGCCCAGGTGGAGCGTGCCCCGCCTTCATCAGCCGAGCCGGCTTCAGCGGGCTGGGGCGTGGGGGAGTTGGAAATGACATCCCAGTGCGACGGCGCAGTCACGGTGAATCGGAATGTCGCCTTCAGATCCGGCTGCTCGAAGACGGCAAAAACACGACGGGAATCCGGAACCTCGAATTGCGTATAGAGGTACACCTCATTGTCGACTGGATCGACGAAGCGATGCAGGCCCTCACCGGTGTTCATGTAGAGCATGTCGGCATCGATCACGAGCTCGTTGGACACAGCAAGGTTATCCAGACGGATGCGCACGCCGTCAGAGACATCCGCCACATCAAGGTCTACACCGTTGAGCGTCACCCGGTGGACCGATGCGGTGACGGCGTCAATGAACGTCGATGTACCCTGCTCGGCGTCGAAGGACACTACGGTGGTTGACCCGAAGATCGAGTCACCACGGGTCAGGTCAAGATTGATGGCGTAGCTGTGGACGCTGACTATGGCCGCGCGCTGGCGTGCTTCGTCCCGCGTCAGGTTCATACCTGGCAAGGTGATGCCTCCGAGAGTGGGGGAGTGGTACCGCGCGGTAACGCGGTGTGATCCACCTTACGCAGAACGGTGCACCTTCACCATTTCGCCGTTGCCCTTGCGCGGGCGATAGCGCTGTCCGGTTGAAGGCCGAGCTCAACCTGTTCACAAGGTCCCTTCCTTACCGTTGCATCAGCACGCAGTCGTGCAACGTCCCGCCACCGGTGGCGGTTTGGCGATGCGGCTGTCCGGATTGCATAGGAGTGTGAATATGTCCTCGAGATGGAGCACTGCGAGGGTCACCGCGATAGCGTCGGCGCTCGCGATTGGTGGCACAGCGATGGTTGCAACGCCAACGCTCGGCGCCCCCGGCGATGCGGATGCGTCGGCCGTGAAACTGCAACTGTCGCTGGAGTTGGGCCGCTCAATCCTGCTGGACGTAGACGCAGGTGCAGCAATTGAGGCGACGGGCGAAGTTGCCATACCGGACCTCTCAGCGCATCTCGGTGCGCTGACAGGAGCCAGCGTGGCAGGTACCGCTGCGCTCACGACGACGTCAGGCGCGGAAGGAACAACCAGCTCGGTTCTCGTCGAGGATCTGTCGGTTTCAATGTTCGGCTTGGCAGCGGTAGAGGCAAAACAAGTGGCGTCCTCCGCGGACTGCCTCCCCGGAACTTCCCCCGCAGCCGAGACGGATTCCCAGGATGTGACCATTCTGGGAACACCGGTTGACATGGACGAGGTGCCAGTGGAAGGGCAGAGGATCGCAGCAGCGGCGACCGTGCCGGGGATGACAGCCGCTGAACTTGTCGCCAGAGTTCTACCGGCCACAGCCACCCAGAACGCCTCTTCAGCCACAGCTTCGGGCTTGACTGTCAATCTCTCGCTCACCGGGTCAGCTCCCGAGGTGGGCAAGATCGCTACAATCTGGCTTGGCCGCATCTCAATTGGAGACGTGAACTGCGAGCATCTGGAGGCACCGGAAGCGCCGACGGCGGAAGAACTGCTGCCGGCAAATGGCGTCAGTACCGGGGGAGACGCGGTGACGCTCCGAGGGTCCGGTTTCACAGCGGACACAACAGTTGCCATTGGTGGGACCGAAGCACGCGGAGTCGTCGTCGTGTCCGACAGGGAACTCACTTTTACTACTCCGGCAGGCACCGCTGGCCCGGCAGTGGTGACTGCAACGACTCCCTCCGGAACAACCAACGGGCTCGAATTCACCTATGCCGAACCTGCTCCCGAGGCCCCGGAGGTTGAGGAAGTCGATCCGGACGATACGGCATCGACCGGAGGCGAGGAGGTCTGGGTGTTCGGATCGGGATTCGTCAGGGGACAGACAAGCGTCACCGTCGGGGACACTGTAATTTCTCCGGACGACGTAGAGGTAATGAACACAGGAACGCTCATTGTGAATGCGCCGGCCCATCCGGCAGGGATTGCACCGCTGAGCGTCACCACTCCGGTTGGCACGAGCGGCACCGTGGATCTGACCTACATTGCAGCGGCTGCGCCTCCAGTCATCACGTCCATCACTCCGGACACAGGTCCGCTGGAAGGTACCACCGTGGTCACGTTACGAGGCGCGGGCTTCCTATCCGACGCAACCATGGTGACCATGGGACCTGCATCATTCCTTGATGATGACGTCACCGTCGTGTCCGACACGGAGCTGTCCTTCACGGTCGAAGCGAATACAGCGGGACCGGTTGCGATCTTCATTACGACGCCGGCCGGCGTCTCCAATGAGGTGACCTACACCTACACCGCGGCGGCGCCCACACCGGATCCGACACCGACACCGACGCCCACACCGGATCCGACACCGACACCGACGCCCACACCGGATCCGAGACCGACACCGGATCCGACACCAACCCCGACGCCGGTGCCGGTGCCGGACGGATTGGATGGCCATGATTTCTCCGGTGACGGGAACGTGGATGTGTTGGCGAGAAGTGCCGACGGCAAGCTGTGGTTGTACGCCCGCAATGCTGCCGGTGGCTGGGATGCACGGGTTCAGGTCGGTACTGGCTGGAACGGTATGACCAGCATCCTGGCTCCGGGTGATTTCGACGGTGACGGAAATCCGGACGTCCTCGCTCGGGACGGCCTGGGCAAGCTGTGGCTGTATCCAGGCAATGGTGACAGCGGTTGGAAATCGAAGGTTCAGGTCGGCAGTGGTTGGAGCGGTATGACCAGCATCCTGGCCCCGGGTGACTTCGACGGCGATACCAACGTTGACGTCCTTGCCCGTGATCGGGACGGTCGGCTGTGGCTGTACCCCGGAAACGGTGCAGGCAGGTGGTTGGCAAAGGTTCAGGTCGGCAACGGTTGGCACACCATGACCAGCATTGTCGGTCCGGCTGACTTCGACGGCGACACCAACGTTGACGTCCTTGCCCGTGATCGGGACGGCAGGCTGTGGCTGTACCCCGGCAACGGGAACGGCGGATGGCTCAAGAAAGCTCAGGTCGGCACTGGTTGGCACACCATGACCAGCATCGTCGGTCCGGGCGACTTCGACGGCGACACGAACGTTGACGTCCTTGCCCGTGATCGGGACGGCAGGCTGTGGCTGTACCCCGGCAATGGTTCCGGCGGGTGGCTCAAGAAGGTCCAGGTCGGCTCCGGCTGGAATGGTATGACCAGCATCCTCTAACCACTACGCCTCCAACATGGGAAGGTCACCCGCGCCGCTTGCAGCACGGGTGACCTTCCCATGATCTTTCCTCGGGGACGGGCAGGGCGCCGGCCGTCGCAACGTCGACCAGCCCAAGGTAATCGCAGGCTCCACTCGGCACAGTTGCCCCAGGGCAAGTTTTACCTCTGCCTCACCCGGGAGCGGTCTCGTTCGTCGGGGGACTCGGAAACCATCAGGGAGACGATGATGAAATCGAACGGAACGCATACCGCGGCAGGGGCAACCCCGCGCGCAAACAGGATGTGGAGGGGGACTGGTATTGCTGCTTCAGCCGTTGTGCTCCTGTCCACTTTCGGTCCACCACCAGCTGGGGCAGTACCTCAGCTGTCGGCCGCAATACTTCCGGCAGCTATAGCAACGGGCACGCAGGGAAGCGTCGGTCCAGTGAACCCCGAAACTGGCTACCCATACTGGTACGGCGACAACAACGGTGTTCGGCTGGAGCTGTGCATTGACGTAGCCACGGTTTGCCCAGTGGTCGGAGAAGCCTACAATCCGACGCTGCCGCTGGCGATGCCGAGCAACTTCCCGGAGGAGTCGTTCTGGTACTCAGCAGAAGCGTCTCTGCCATTGCCAAACAACGAAGAGGCTCGTCTCATCATGGCCACGGAAGCGGCGTTCGGCGGAGCCGGTGACGTTGCTCAGGGTCAGCAGAACGCGTTCGCCCGGATGCGTATCCGCTTTGATGGTGCCCAACCATTGGAGACCTACACGGCGACCACGCCGTACGGCGTCTTCCGCGTCACTGCAGACGACCGGGGACGGGTGCGCTTCACGGAGGATCTTGGGTGCCTTCAGCAGCCATGTGATTGGACCGAGCCGCTCGACGGGAAGATCGGCCCGTTCCTCACGTGGGACTCTGATCTTCCAGAAGGATCGGCATCGATCGGCGATCCGAACGTTGAGCACACCGTAACCGGAAGTCCCTCCAATACGAACTTCTTCCGCCTTGAAGGGCCAGGCTTCCCCGACTCTGGGGTCGAAACAAACCTCTTCGCGGTCCAGGGCAAAATCGCCACCTTGCGGGTGAACGTGGATAAGCCCGGTGGAATCTACAAGAACGCCACGACCGTAAATATCCAGACCTCCTTCCCCGACGAGGCGAAGGTCGTCTATACGACCGACGGCACTGAACCCGTAGTGGCCGCGGACGGAAGCGTCAGCAACGGACTAACCTGGACGCCTTCAGCCACGGATACTGACGTTGCACCGGTCACTCTGGCCATCCCGGGTGCGAACACACTGAAGTACATGGCCGTCAGCCTGGCTGAACCGACCCAGCGGACCGGCGTTCAGTTCGAGACCTATAACCTCGACGCCTCCAGTCCGTGGATCGCTGCGTCACCGGATGCGACACAGCTGTCCCATCCGGGTCCACAACAGGTGACACTCACCGGAACTACCGCGGAGGGTGCGGGACCGGCGCGGATTTATTACACGTTGGACGGATCCGATCCCACCGTCGATGACAGCGGGAACCCGACCGCCGCCACGGTGGAGTTCACTGACACTCCCATCACAGTGGGCAGCACCACGCTGATCCGGGCGATGTCGGTTGATGCAACAGATAGGGCCGGCGAAATCCGGGACTTCCGGTACGTCATACATAACCTGAAAACCGTAGGTCCCGTTGCAGTTTCCGGAGACGGTCAGCACGGCTATCCCTCATTCCTTGAGGACAATGGGTGGGCAGCTAGTGACGGCGTGGCCGCACAGGACCCAGTGAAGCTGGAATTGTGCCTCAACGATCCGCTGTGTCCCATCATCGAAGAACTGCCGTTCCCCTTGGACCCACTGCAGTTCCCGCGGAACTTCCCCGGTGAGTCCTTCTGGTGGGCTGCTGAGGCGTTCCTGCCGGTCGGCGACGAAGAGGTGCGCCTGACGCTCGCCCTGGAAGCAGCATTCACGGGCGAAGGCGCCGCGGTGGGAGATGAAGTCGCTTTCGGTCGCATCCGCGTTCGGGGTGACGCAGTGTTCGAAAACGGCGCCACCTACGAGATCACCCATCCGTACGGGAAGTTCCAGGTTGTCGCTGATGACACCGGAAGCCTGCGCTACACGGAGGACCTCGGAAGCATGAACGGCAACGGGGACTTCTCGCCGTTGCTCGAAGCGAAGATTGGACCGTTCCTGCGGTGGACTGAAGGGGCGCCCGCGGGCTACCTTGGAGATGGCAGTACACCTCACGCCGTCGTCGGCAGCCCCTACGACACCAACTATTTCGAGATCCACAAGGTCTTGACGATCGACGACGAGCCGGTTCGGGAGCAGATCGGAACAAGGACCACGGACTTCGTTGTCCAGGGCAAGACTGTCGGTGCTACGCCTCCGGAAGCTCCGACGGTAGCGGCCAGCGTTGCAGGAGCAGTGTTCAATGCGCCGCAAACCGTGACGCTTACATCCACCCCGGGTGACTTGCCGATCTTCTTCACCACTGACGGCACGCCTCCCGAGCCCGATGGCAACCTATACACCGGACCCATCACCATCAATGCGGACACGGTTCTGCAGTTCATCGCAGTGAATCAGGGAGTCGCATCGCCAATCGTTTCGGAGACGTACACGATCGATACGGTGGCTCCGGAGCTGACAACCACAACGCCGGGCGGTACGTTCACCGCAGTGACGACGGCGACACTCGCGGCGAGCGAAGGCGCAGCTATCCGTTTCACCACGGATGGGACTGAACCTACGGTGGCCAGCACGCTGTACACCGCGCCAATCGCAATAGCTCAGACCACAACGCTCCGTGCGATTGCAGTTGACGCTGCCGGCAACATCAGTCCACTCGGGCAATGGGTGTTCACCATCAACGCTCCCACTCCGCCGGTCGTTGATCCTCCGGCTCCGCCTGCAGCCGGCATCGACGGCCACGACTTCTCCGGTGACGGGAACGTGGACGTGCTCGCAAGGAGCACTGACGGCAAGCTGTGGCTGTACGCCCGCAATGCTGCCGGTGGCTGGGACACGCGGGTTCAGGTCGGTACTGGCTGGAACGGTATGACCAGCATCCTGGCTCCGGGTGACTTCGACGGCGACACCAACCCCGACGTCCTGGCACGGGATGCTAAGGGTCTGCTGTGGCTGTATCCAGGCAATGGTGACAGCGGTTGGAAGACGAAGGTCCTGGTCGGTTCCGGTTGGAATGGCATGACCAGCATCCTGGCCCCGGGTGACTTCGACGGCGACACGAACGTTGACGTCCTTGCCCGTGATCGGGACGGTCGGCTGTGGCTGTACCCCGGAAACGGTGCAGGCAGGTGGTTGGCAAAGGTTCAGGTCGGCAACGGTTGGCACACCATGACCAGCATTGTCGGTCCGGGTGACTTCGACGGCGACACCAACGTTGACGTCCTCGCTCGTGATCGGGACGGCAGGCTGTGGCTGTACCCCGGCAACGGGAACGGCGGATGGCTCAAGAAAGCTCAGGTCGGCACTGGTTGGCACACCATGACCAGCATCGTCGGTCCGGGCGACTTCGACGGCGACACGAACGTTGACGTCCTTGCCCGTGATCGGGACGGCAGGCTGTGGCTGTACCCCGGCAATGGTTCCGGCGGGTGGCTCAAGAAGGTCCAGGTCGGCTCCGGCTGGAATGGTATGACCAGCATCCTCTAACCGCCGACGGGGCAGTCCCGCCCCTGGATAAGAAAGGCCTCCCGCGCCCTGTACGGCGCGGGAGGCCTTTCCCTTGTCTGATCGCTCTGCCCGATCCTTGTTGCGGAGCAGCCGCAAGCTATGGCCTCCCCGCGGCTGTCGAGCTGCCCACCGGCAGCGGACACCTGCACCGCCGTCGTCGGCCTGCTCTGCACGCAGACTCAGGGAACGAATACCGGAGACGTTCGCCGTGGCCTCCAAGGAACACGCAGCCGCAGCATTGGCCGGGCGATAGCGGAAGGCGCCCAATCGCCGTCGTGCGCTGTGCCTGATGAAGCCTGGTCCCTCCGGGAGCGTTCCATTGTGCACGCACACCTACCGCAGTCCGTATCCACCCACAGAAAAGTCCAGGCGGCCTTCCCTTTGCCGGGAATGCCGCCTGGACTGAGATGCCGAGGCGGAGGGCTTACTCGCCGTCCCAGAAAGCTGGTGCGGCCTTCATCGGATCGTTGAGGTCCACATCGCCCGGCTTCAGGCCCACGCTGAACTGGGTCATCATGTCGTGGTCCTCGTGCGGCAGATTGTGGCAGTGGATCATGTACTTACCGCGGTGCGGCCCGAACTTCATGAGCAGGCGAACGGTTTCCCCTTCGCCCACATACACAACGTCCTTCGGGCCCATTTCATAGGAGAAAGGTGCACGACCGTTGCGGCTGAGGATCTGAAAGTCGATGAGGTGGATGTGGATCGGATGGAACCACCCGCCGGAACTGTTCTCGAACTCCCAGATCTCGGTGTCTCCTAGGCCTGGATCAGCGCATACCCGGCGATACCCGCTGGCAATGATGTCTGCCCACGAATCTTCCCCGATGACCCAGACGCTGTCATCTCTCTTCACACGGAACTTGCGGACGCGGGTATCGCGGGCTGGGCGCAGATTCATCACTTCGTGTGAAACCAGCGTTTCGGGGATCGTCTTCCAGGTGTGGTCCGCGGTGTCCACCGGCTGGTCCGTGACATCGAAAGCCATGATCCGATCGGTGAAGTCGTAGTCAACGTTGTTCTTGTTCGACAGGTTCCGCAGCTCCACGCGCTGTCCGGGCTGATAGCCCGAGAAGTCCACCAGGATCTCGTAGCGCTCGGCGCCGGCATGGCGCCAGGACTCAACCGCCTGCGTCTTCGGCATCAGTCCGCCGTCAGTGGCCACGACATAAACAGGTTCACCCGTGCTGAGCGTCGGGCGGAAGGAACGTGAAATGGACGCGTTCAGAATGCGGAAGCGGTAAACGCGTCGCTGGACCTTCATTACCGGCCACGGCTTGCCGTTCACGAGGATGACGTCGCCCCACAGTCCCGAGTGGGAGTTGTCGTCATAGGCGAGACCCCCGTCCGCGGCGAACATGGCATCAGAGAGCGTCAGGGGAACATCGAACTCGTTCTGCGGGAGTAGATCGCGCTCCGCAGGATCATGCATGCAGAATTGCGCTGACAGACCGGAGTACGCGTTCTCCGCGGTGGTGTGCACGTTGTGATCGTGGTACCAAAGCGTACGAGCCGACTGGAAGTTCGGATACTCGTAGTTCTTCGCAAATCCGGGAGGCGTCACGTCACTGGCATACCCATCGAACTGGGGGAGCGAGGCTGACCCGTGCAGGTGGGTCGACGTCGAAAGGGTGTGCCCGTGCCGGGGGTGAACCTGCGGCAGCTGGTTGCGGATCTTGAGCACCGCCCGCGTTCCCTGAAGCAGGTCGATAGTGGGACCGGGAAAGATTCCGTTGTAGCCGAGAATCGGCGTGGTCAGCCGCGGAAGTATCTTTGCGAGACCGGCCTTCTGCGTGACGCTGTAATAATGGACCTTCGCACCGTCCGGCGCGCGTCCCACCGCATAGGGCTCCAAAATCGGCGGGACCGTAAGCGGTACGCGGTACGGCAGCGGCATGTCACTGTCCGCCAGCTTGCTGGCGGACTTGGCGCTGACGGAGCTGAACGGAACGGCCAGCGCCCCGGCTCCAATTACCCCAAGTCCCCCCATTGTGAGGACCTGTCGCCGAGATACAGACATCGGTCTTCCTTCCCTTGGATGTATGAAAAGGATGTACTTCGCTACTTGGAGAAAACTAGGACTCCAGGGTTCAGCAGCGATAGCCGGGCTTGCTGCGGCACCGCCGCTCGGCAGGCACTAATCTGGGAGGGAAACCTGCAACCTTCCTGGAACGGACCCCTACATGCGCGTTCATATTGCAACCGACCACGCCGGCATGGAGCTCAGTGCGCACCTCGTTACTCATCTGAGCGCGAAGGGGCACGAGCTGATCGACCACGGTCCCTCCGTCTACGATGCAGAAGACGATTACCCTTCCTTCTGCATAAGAGCGGCGCTGGCAGTGGTTGACGATCAGCTTTCGGGCGTCGAGGCGCTCGGCATCGTGCTCGGCGGTTCAGGCAACGGGGAGCAGATTGCTGCGAACAAGGTCCGTGGGGTACGCGCAGCATTGGCCTGGAACCTGGACACTGCCAGGCTTGCGCGCGAACACAATGACGCGAACGTGGTGGCGCTGGGCGGGCGCCAGCACTCTCTCGAAGAGGCCACCGCCATTGTCGAAGCCTTTCTGGAGGAGCCTTTCAGCGGTGCTGAGCGGCACGTACGGCGCATCAGCAAGATCGCTGCCTACGAGACCACCGGCGAGATTCTTCCGTAGTGCCGGAGGGACATTCCATCCACCGGCTCGCACGCCAGTTCACCTCGGTCTTCGCCGGTGAGGCGCTGAGGGCGAGCAGTCCGCAGGGCCGTTTCGCCGAAGGCGCGGAACGTATCGACGGAGCTGTCCTGACCCGCGCCCGCGCACACGGCAAGCAGTTGTTCCTCGAGTTCGACAATGACCTGGTAATGCGTGTTCACCTCGGTCTGTATGGTGCGTGGAGCTTCGGTGGTGACAGTCGGTTCCGGGGAGCGTCCAGCATCGGCGCACCCCGGCGCGTTGGGGAGAGGGAAACCGCCGACGACGACGCCCCCGCCGTTTATGCCGGCCCACCACTGCCCGTGGGAGCAGTCCGCGTGAGGCTAGTGTCCGCACACGGTTGGGCGGACTTGCGCGGGCCGACAGCCTGCGAAGTCATTACCGGCGCGGAGCGGGATGCAATCATTGCCAGGCTTGGACCGGATCCGTTGGACCCGGACACTCCTCCGGCGGAATTCATTGCACGGGTACAGCGGACCCGCACCGCCGTGGGCCTGTCGCTCATGAATCAAGCCGTGATCGCCGGAGTCGGCAACGTCTACCGCGCCGAGGTGCTCTTCCGGCGTCGTGTGCATCCATGGCTCCCGGGCCCGGCGCTCGGGGATGCTGGCGCGTTGGCACTGTGGGAAGACCTGGTTCTACTGATGAACGAGGGCGTGCGTGCAGGACGCATTATTACGACGACGCCGAACCATCGGTCTTCCGGCGCAGGGAACGGCTCCGCTGTGCCCGCTGAGGAGGCCCACTACGTCTACAAAAGGACCGGGCAGGAATGCCGAATCTGCGGCACGTCGGTGGCGATGGCAGAGATGGGTGCTCGCAAGCTGTACTGGTGTCCATACTGTCAGGCTGCCTGATCCAGATGCGGAAGGGGCCGGAGAGCTGGGTATGGGGGAGGTGGAGGGGATGACGGGAATCGAACCCGCGTAATCAGTTTGGAAGACTGAGGCTTTACCATTAAGCTACATCCCCGTGACAACCTAAGGACTGGATCGCAGTGCAAGCTGTGCGATTTCCGGGTTGGTCTGGAACGCATATAACTACACCATAAGGGCGTCGAATTCTCAAAATGTGCAACCTTGCGGTTTCTTTCGTAGACTTGCCTCTGCACTTCAACGGGGTGTAGCTCAGCTTGGTAGAGCGCCTGCTTTGGGAGCAGGAAGTCGCAGGTTCAACTCCTGTCACCCCGACTCTGTGTTCAACGGTGCAGAAACCTGCACCAAACAGTGCAGACATGATCCTTCGCGGGATACGTATACCCGGTGCAGAACCGATCCCTATCATTCAGGAGAACTAGGCTGTGAAGAGCGCTGTCGAAAACCTCACTCCCACGCGAGTGAAGCTCAACGTGGAGGTCCCTTTCGAGGAACTCAAGCCGAACATCGAAGCTGCCTACAAGACCATCGCCACCCAGGTGCAGGTTCCGGGTTTCCGCAAAGGCAAAGTCCCCAACAAGCTGATTGACCAGCGGGTAGGGCGCGGTTACGTCATCGAGACGGCCATCAACGACGGCCTCAATGGCTTCTACCAAAGTGCCGTCCAGGATATGAAGATCCGCCCGCTGAGCCGGCCCGAGGTGGAAATCACCGAGGTTCCCGACCCCACGGCGCAGGACGGCCAGCTCCTCTTCACGGTTGAGCTCGATATCCGCCCCGAGATTGAACTTCCGGAGTACTCCGGGCTCGAAGTCACCGTTGAGGCTGCGAAAGCTTCTGATGAAGACGTCGTGAAGTCACTTGACGAGCTGCGCGGACGCTTCGGCACCCTCAAGGATGTGGACCGCCCCGCTACCGACGGTGACTTCCTGACCCTTGATCTGACTGCCAAGATCGACGGCGAGGAAGTGGACTCCGCTGTCGACATCTCTTACCAGGTGGGATCCGGCACCATGCTGGAAGGCATGGATGAAGCCGTGACCGGCCTGAGTGCTGACGAGTCGTCGACCTTCGAGACCACGCTCGCCGGCGGCGAGCACACCGGTAAGGCTGCCGAGGTTACGGTTTCGGTGAAGGCCGTGAAAGAGCGCGAGCTCCCTGACGCCAACGATGATTTCGCTCAGCTCGCCAGCGAGTTCGACACCATTGATGAGCTGCGTGCTGATCTGGCGAAGCGCTCTTCAGAAGACAAGCTCGTTGAGCAGGGCGTGGAAGCGCGCGACAAGGTGCTTGAGAAACTGCTGGAACTCGTCGAGGTTCCGGTGCCTGAATCCGTCATCGAAGAGCAGCTTGAGCAGCACTTCAATTCGGAGAGCAGCCACTCGGCCGGCGCGGACCACGACACCGAGGAACACCGCGCAGAGGTTCGCGGGAACACCGAGCAGGCATTCCGCAATGAGATTGTCCTGGATGCGGTCGCCGAGAAGGAAGAAATCGGTGTCAGCCAGAACGAGCTGATCGACTACATCGTTACGTCGGCAAGCCAGTACGGCATGGAACCAAACCAGTTCGCGCAGATGCTTGACCAGAGCGGACAGGTACCGATGATCGTCGGTGAAGTCCGCCGTCGCAAGGCCCTGGCCAAGGTTCTGGAGCTTGCAGTGGTTACCGATACCAACGGCGAAACTGTCGACCTTTCGGACTTCGTTCGCCCGGCCGGAGATGTTGAGCAGGCGGAGAGCGAGACAGCGGCTGAGGAGGCCTCCGAGGAGGCAGTCGAGGCGTCGGCTGTCGAGTCCGATGCTCCCGCTTCAGACACTGATGAAGCGGATGCGGAGTCCACGAAGGCTTAGCTCGACCTAGCGGAAACAGATGCCGTCAGCGCCCTGCTGGCGGCATCTGCCGTTAAGCCTCCCGCTTCCTAACGCCGTCAGCGAACAGCTCACGGCACGGGAGCAAAACAGTACGCAAACAGGTTAGTGTCCAGTGAGAGAAAAACCTGAGTGAGAGGTCAATCAGCAATGGCATCCGAATCCACCACACCGACCATGGCAACCGTTGATCCTGCCAGCCGTGACGACTACATCTACAACCGGCTTCTGAAGGAGCGGATCATCTGGCTCGGATCTGAAGTGCGGGACGAAAACGCTAACGCCATCTGCTCGCAGTTGCTCCTGCTGTCGGCGGAAGATCCTGAGAAGGACATTTTCCTCTACATCAACTCACCCGGCGGATCAGTGACTGCGGGCATGGCCATCTATGACACCATGCAGTTCATCCCGAACGACGTCGTCACAGTGGCTACGGGCCTTGCAGCTTCGATGGGTCAGTTCCTGCTGTCCTCCGGCACCAAGGGCAAGCGTTACGCCACCCCGCACGCCCGCATCCTGATGCACCAGCCGTCCGGCGGGATCGGAGGCACCGCTTCTGACATCAAGATTCAGGCAGAGCTGATCCTGCACATGAAGCGCGTTATGGCCGAACTCACCGCCGAGCAGACCGGACAGTCGGTGGAGACCATCCTCAAGGACAATGACCGGGACAAGTGGTTCACGGCGCAGGATGCCCTGGAATACGGGTTCTTTGACCATATTTCGGCGCATGCCGGATCCGTCTCCGGCGGCGGCGGAACCCAGCGCGACTGACCCGCATCACGCCCACTCCCATAGACCTGCCACACAGGAGGCACCATGAACCACGATTTCCAGGCCGCAGCCGGCGGCCGGGCTCCCCAGCTGCCGACAAGCCGTTATGTCCTTCCGCAGTTCGAAGAGCGCACGCCCTACGGTTTCAAGCGCCAGGACCCCTACACGAAGTTGTTCGAGGACAGGATCATCTTCCTTGGCGTTCAGGTGGATGACGCTTCCGCGGATGATGTGATGGCGCAGCTGCTCGTTCTTGAGTCCACTGACCCCGAGCGCGACATCACGCTGTACATCAACTCTCCCGGTGGATCGTTCACGGCGATGACCGCCATCTACGACACCATGCAGTTCATTCGTCCCGAGATCCAGACCGTCTGCCTCGGTCAGGCTGCCAGCGCGGCAGCCGTGCTGTTGGCCGCTGGTGCCCCCGGCAAGCGCCTTGCGCTTCCCAACGCCCGTGTGCTGATCCACCAGCCGGCACTCGGCGGCGGCCAGGGCGGCCAGGCTTCGGACCTCGAGATCCAGGCCAACGAGGTCATGCGTATGCGGGCCTGGCTTGAGGACACCCTCGCGCTGCACAGCGGAAAGACCTCCGAGCAGGTCAACATTGACATCGAGCGGGACAAGATTCTGACCGCCGAAGATGCAAAGGCCTACGGTCTCGTGGATGAGGTACTCACCTCACGCAAAATCACACCGCCGAAGATCAACAAGCCGTAGCTGGTGACAGTGGCGCCCGTGGTCCCTCCAAATGGGGAAAGACCACGGGCGCTATATTGCTGATTCGGGGCACCAAGTGGCCTAGAGTGGAACCTAGTCGACGCATGGAGACCGTCCCATTGCAGCAGTTGGCAGCGGCCAAAGATCTAGACGGAACACTCCAGGACCACGTTAGGGGACTGACACATGGCTCGCATTGGTGAGAGCACCGATCTACTCAAGTGCTCTTTCTGTGGCAAAAGCCAGAAGCAGGTCCGGAAGCTCATTGCGGGCCCGGGCGTATATATCTGCGACGAATGCATAGAACTGTGCAATGAAATCATCGAGGAAGAGCTTTCCGAAGTTGCTGACCTCGGTACATTCGAGTTGCCGAAGCCCCGTGAAATCTTCGACTTCCTGCAGGAATACGTCATCGGACAGGAGCCGGCCAAGCGATCGCTGGCTGTGGCTGTCTACAACCACTACAAGCGGATCCAGTCGGGCCACACGCCCCGCGCCTCGGCTAACCTGTCGGATGCGTCTCCGGCTGAAGATGTCGAGATCGCAAAGTCGAACATCCTGCTGATCGGACCCACGGGCTGCGGCAAGACGTACCTCGCGCAGACCCTCGCAAGGCGGCTGAACGTGCCGTTTGCAGTTGCTGACGCCACTGCACTGACCGAGGCCGGCTACGTAGGTGAAGACGTAGAGAACATCCTGCTAAAGCTCATCCAGGCAGCTGACTATGACGTCAAGAAGGCTGAGCAAGGCATTATCTACATCGATGAAATCGACAAGATTTCGCGTAAGAGTGAGAATCCGTCAATCACCCGGGATGTCTCGGGTGAGGGTGTCCAGCAGGCGCTGCTGAAAATCCTGGAGGGAACGGTGGCATCCGTGCCGCCGCAGGGCGGACGCAAACACCCACACCAGGAGTTCATCCAGATCGACACCACCAACGTGCTCTTCATCGTTGCAGGTGCTTTCGCAGGGCTGGAGGAGATTATTGGTTCGCGGGCAGGGCGGAAGGGCATCGGCTTCGGCGCACCGCTCAGTTCGCTCACGAACGAGGAAGTCAGCTACGGCGATGTCATGCCGGAGGACCTCCTCAAGTTTGGTCTGATTCCGGAGTTCATTGGACGCCTGCCAGTGATCACCACCGTCACGCACCTTGACCGGCCGGCCCTGATGCAGATTCTGACGGAGCCCAAGAATGCGCTGATCAAGCAGTATCAAAAGATGTTCGCCCTGGACGGTGTGGAGCTGGTCTTCGAACCACAGGCACTGGAAGCAATCGCCGACCAGGCTCTCGAGCGCGGAACCGGCGCCAGGGGACTGCGCGCCATCATGGAAGAGGTCCTCCTTCCTGTGATGTTTGACCTCCCAAGCCGGGAAGACATCGCAACCGTGGTCATCAGCGGAGCAGTTGTCGACAAATCGGCCGAGCCCACACTGATCTCCCATGACGTAGTGGCCAAGCGCCGTAACAAGTCCGCCTAGGAGTTTTGTTCATGATTACTGCCAACCAGACCGCAAAAAAGGCCGACTTCTGGTTTGATCCGGTGTGCCCGTTCGCCTGGATTACCTCCCGCTGGATGGGAGAGGTCGAAAAGGTTCGCGAGGTCTCAGTTGACTGGCATGTGATGAGCCTGTCTGTCCTCAACGAAGGCCGGGACCTTCCTGAGGATTACGAGGAGCTAATGAATCGTGCCTGGGCTCCGGTGCGGGTGATCATCGCCGCCTCCGAGCTACACGGGCGGGAGAACATCAAGAAGCTCTATGACGCCATGGGCACCCGCATCCATAATGGCGGCGCCTCCGATTACGAAGCAGTGATCCGTGAGGCACTTGAAGAGACCGGTCTTCCCGCTTCTCTGTCCGAGTACGCCACCAGCGATGACTTTGACACCCAGTTGCGGGAATCGCACCAGGAGGGCATCGATAGGGTCGGCGACGAGGTTGGAACCCCAGTCGTTGCATTCGACGGAACGGCTTTCTTCGGTCCGGTTCTTACACGCATTCCCCGCGGAGAGGAAGCCGGGCGCATCTTCGACGGCGCGGTCATGATGGCGGAATTCCCCGAGTTCTTCGAGCTGAAGCGATCCCGCACGTCCAGCCCCTCCTTCGACTGAGACAGATCGTGGCTGAGTAGACCGGAATAACGAACGCCAAAGCCCCTCCGCCATTGCCTGGCTGGAGGGGCTTCTGCATGGTGGACCAGGCAGGGTCAGGCCGGGGCCGAGGGTTCCTCCGGCGGCGCCAGTCGGACGTCGCTCACGGAAAGGTCACCGTCGGAAACGCGGAGTTCAAGGCCGCTCGCATTGCCGGCGGCGCTCAGATCGGAAAGCGCTTCCTCAAGCTGCCGGACCTGCGCTTCTGAGCCGCTGATGACCGCCGACAGCACCTGTGTGCGCTGCTTGACCTTTGCTTCCGACTTGGCCTTTCGAAGACCACCCAGCGCAGCGCCCACGGTTGCGAGCATTCCGGTATCGGCGTCAAGAGCCGCGGAGGCCAGCATGCCTGCGGCAGGCCAGGCCGACCGGTGCACGGACCCGCGGCGCCACCAGCTCCACACTTCCTCCGTAGCGAACGGAAGAACCGGGGCAAAGAGGCGAAGCAGCCGGTCAAGGGTTGTTGCCAGGGCCGCGAGCACAGATGCTTTCTCGGAATCTCCCGCGCTACCGTACGCGCGGTCCTTGATAAGCTCGACGTAGTCGTCCGTGAATGACCAGAAGAACGTCTCGGTGAGCTGCAGAGCGCGCGCGTAGTCGTACTTCTCAAAGGCAGCCGTGGCCTGTTCAACCACCTCATCGAGGGAGGCCAGGAGCGAACGGTCAAGCGGATTGGTAACCGCCGCTGCGTCCTGGGAGATGATGTCTGCTTCTGTGGCGCCAAGGTTGAGCACGAACTTGGATGCGTTGAGCAGCTTGATGGCCAACCTTCGGCCAATCTTCATCTGCGCGATTTCGTAGGCGGTGTCCGCACCTAGCTTGGCTGACGCCGCCCAATAGCGGACTGCGTCCGAGCCAAACTGATCAAGTGCATCCGTGGGAACAACGACATTGCCCTTGGACTTGGACATCTTCTTGCGGTCAGGATCAAGAATCCAGCCCGAAATGGCGGCGTGCTTCCACGGCGCGGAGTCGAGCAGCGAGTCAGCGCGAACCACCGAAGAGAACATCCAGGTGCGGATGATGTCGTGTCCCTGCGGGCGTAAATCGAAAGGGTAGACCTTAGCGAACAGGTCCTCGTCCCGTGACCAGCCGCCGATAATCTGTGGCGAGAGCGACGACGTCGCCCAGGTGTCCAGAACGTCGGGGTCTCCCATGAAGCCGCCCGGCTGATCCCGCTGCGCTTCGTCGAACCCCGGCGCCGGCTCTGCAGCCGGGTCAACGGGCAGCATGTCATCGGACGGGATGACCGGGTTCTCGTAGTCAGGTGTTCCGTGCTCATCGAGGGCGTACCAGACCGGGAACGGCACCCCGAAGAACCGCTGGCGGGAGATCAGCCAGTCACCGTTGAGGCCCTCGATCCAGTTCTCATACCTACTGCGCATGAACGATGGGTGGAAGTCGATCTCGCGGCCGCGTGCAATGAGGCGTTCACGACGGTCGGCATCCCTGCCGCCGTTGCGGATGTACCACTGTCGGCTGGTGACTACTTCGAGCGGTTTGTCGCCCTTTTCGAAGAAATTCACGGGGTGGGTGATCTTCTTGGGCTCCCCGTCGAGCAAATCTGCTTCGTTGAGCATCTCCGCTACGGCTTCCTTCGCGGAGAAGACGGTCTTACCGGCGATGCGGGAGTAGTTGTCCCGGCCGGCCGTCGTCGTAATCCAGTCCGGGGTGTCCGCAAGAATCCGGCCGTCGCGGCCAACGATCGCGCGGGTGGGCAGTTCGAGCTCGCGCCACCAGGTGACGTCGGTGAGGTCTCCGAACGTGCAGACCATCGCAATGCCGGCGCCCTTGTCCGGCTTGGCCAGGGGATGCGCCTTGACCTCGACCTCCACGCCGAAGAGGGGTGAGGTGACCGTGGTACCGAAGTAAGGCTGGAAACGCTCATCATCCGGGTGTGCCACCAGGGCGACGCACGCGGCGAGGAGTTCGGGTCGCGTGGTTTCGATGTGGATCCGGGTGCCGTCCGCGGCCTCGAAGGGATAGCGGTAATACGCCCCCGGAACTTCGCGGTCCTCGAGCTCGGCCTGCGCAACGGCGGTCCGGAAGGTCACATCCCAGAGGGTGGGTGCCTCAGCGAGGTACGCGTCACCCTGCTTGAGGTTGGCCAGGAAGGCACGCTGGGAGACGGCGCGGGAGGTTGAATCGATGGTGCGGTAGGTCAGGTTCCAGTCCACGGACAGGCCGAGGGACAGGAAGAGGTTCTCGAAAACCTTCTCATCCTCCACGGCGAGTTCCTCGCAAAGCTCGATGAAGTTGCGGCGGGAGACTACGTCGAAATCCCGCTGGTTCTTCGCGGCCTGAGCCGGCGGACGGTAGTCGGGGCTGTATGGCACGGAGGGATCGCAGCGGACCCCGTAGTAGTTCTGCACGCGCCGCTCGGTGGGCAGGCCGTTGTCATCCCAGCCCATCGGGTAGAAGACGTTCTTGCCCGTCATGCGCTGATAGCGCGCCATGACGTCGGTCTGCGTGTAGGAGAACACGTGGCCCACATGCAGGGATCCGGATGCCGTGGGAGGCGGGGTGTCGATGGAGTAGACGTTCTCACGCGACGTCTCAGGATTGAAGGTGTAGGTTCCCTCGGTGCGCCAGCGCGTGTTCAGCGCGGCTTCCAGGCCCTCGAGCGCGGGCTTGTCGGGAACGTTGATGGGCGCCGGTGTGGGCGTGTCTGTACCCTCGTTGATGTTTGCCATGCATCGATTGTTTCATGCTGGCCGGATACACCGACTTCTGGGCCTCCATGGGCTAGTTTGGGTCAATGACTTCCAGAAAGAACAGGGCCGCAGTTGTCACAGGAGCAAGCTCCGGCATCGGTGAGGCCACCGTGCGCCGGTTGACGGCTGATGGTTGGCGTGTCTGGGCGGTTGCCCGCCGTCAGGATCGCCTGGAACAGCTCGGCGGGGAAACCGGAGCAGTGCCGGTAGCGCTGGATATCACCGACGACGACGGCGTTGCCCGCCTGGTCCGCGACGTTACCGAAGCAGGCGGCATCGACACCCTGATCAATATTGCCGGCGGGGCACGGGGCGCGGACTGGGTGGCGGATGCGCGCACCGAGGACTGGGAGTGGATGTACGGCGCGAACGTTATCGGCAGCATGAAGCTGATTCGTGCGTTCCTGCCGATGCTGCGGACGCATGGGGAGGGCACCGTCGTGAACCTGACGTCAACAGCGGCATTGGTTGCCTATGAGGGCGGCGCCGGCTACAACGCCGCGAAAGCAGCCCAACGGGCCATGACCAGGGCGCTCCGCCTTGAAGAGGTTGAGAACAATGTGCGCGTCGTCGAGGTTCTTCCCGGCATGGTGCAGACCGAGGAGTTTGCCCTGAACCGGCTCGGCGACGAGGAGGCCGCAGAGAAGGTGTACGCCGGTGTTGAAAAGCCGTTGACGGCTGCGGATGTCGCGGACGTTATCGCCTATGCCGTGTCTGTGCCGCATCACGTGAACCTTGACGAGATTGTAGTGCGGCCGTTGGCCCAGGCAGCCGTGCACAAGGTGGTCCGCCGGCGCTGAGCGGCGGGAGGCCGTGCAGGTGGCGGATGGTTCGCCCGATTGAGCGCAGCCGGTTAGAATTGGTGCAACAGCTGTGACCCGGCCATCACCGGTGAGCTTCCGGAAGAACGCCCGCAGATGAAGTTTCGCGTCCCGCGGGTCAGTAGAACCGGACGGGTAAGCCCGTAACAGCAGACATGAAGCGGCTTGCGCTGTTCGGCCCGTATCCGGGCGGAGTAGGGCAGGCAAGCGAGGTGGTACCGCGGATTACTCACCGGGCTTTCACTGCCGGCAGGGGGATTCGTCCTTGCAGAATGGTTGTTACTGCCCGCCGAACGTCGCCAGCTTCAGGACACACCTCATGTCACAGATTTATCCCAAGGCCTCCGCCGCGGACCCGGCTGTCTCCGGCTCTGCCTCGCCCAGATTCCCCGAACTCGAGGAACGCGTCCTGTCCTATTGGGACGGGGACGGCACGTTTCAGGCGTCCATTGACCAGCGCGACGCCGGTGAGAACGGGACCAATGAGTTCGTCTTCTATGATGGACCGCCCTTCGCCAATGGCCTGCCGCATTACGGACACCTTCTGACCGGCTATGCCAAGGACCTCGTGGGTCGCTACCAGACCCAGCGCGGCCGCCGTGTTGAGCGGCGGTTCGGTTGGGACACACACGGGCTTCCCGCTGAGCTGGAGGCCATGAAGCAGCTCGGCATGAGCGACAAGCAGCAGATCGAAGCCATGGGCATCGACAAGTTCAATGACGCCTGCCGCGCTTCGGTGATGAAGTACGCGGGGGAGTGGCGTGACTATGTCACCCGCCAGGCGCGCTGGGTGGACTTCGAGAACGACTACAAGACCCTGAACGTCGAGTACATGGAGTCGGTGCTCTGGGCCTTCAAGACCCTGCACACAAAGGGTCTGACCTACAACGGATACCGTGTGCTGCCGTACTGCTGGAAGGACGAGACTCCGCTGTCCAACCATGAGTTGCGCATGGATGACGACGTCTATCAGGACCGCCAGGACCAGACAGTCACTGTAACGTTCCCGATCACGGCCGGGGAGTCCGCCCTGTCGAAGGAGCTTGCCGGCGTCGAGGCCCTTGCCTGGACCACCACACCCTGGACGCTGCCCACCAATGCGGCCCTCGCGGTCGGGCCGGAGATCCACTACGTCGTCATCCCCGGCGGGTCGACGGAAGCCGGGGACCTGGAGGGACGCCGCTTCCTCATCGCCGAGGAACTGCTGTCCGGGTATGCAAAGGACCTGGGATATTCCTCCGCTGAAGAGGCGCGTGCCGCCGTCGTCGGAACGCACCGCGGCACGGAGCTGGGCGGACTGCAGTATGAGCCGCTCTGGGACTACTTCGTCGATCCTGAACGCGGCGGCTACCGCAAAGCGTTCCGGTTCCTCGTTGCCGACTACGTCACGACGACGGACGGCACCGGTATTGTGCACCAGTCGCCGGCGTACGGCGAAGAGGACCAGAAGATCTGCGAGGACGCTGGAATCCAGGTGATCCTCTCGGTCGACGAGGGCGCGCGCTTCCTGCGCACCTTCGAACAAGGCCCCCTGGCCGACATCGTCGGATTGCAGGTCTTCGACGCGAACAAGGCCATCACCCGCGTGCTGCGTGATAGCGGCAGGCTGGTGCGGCAGGCAAGCTACGTGCACAGCTACCCGCACTGCTGGCGCTGCCGCAACCCGCTCATCTACCGCGCCGTTTCGTCCTGGTTCGTCGAGGTCACGAAGATCAAGGACCGCATGGTCGAGCTGAACCAGCAGATCAACTGGATCCCGGACAACGTCAAGGACGGCCAGTTCGGCAAATGGCTCGAGAACGCCCGGGACTGGTCGATCAGCCGCAACCGCTACTGGGGCAGCCCTATCCCGGTCTGGGTGTCGGATGATCCGAACTACCCACGTACTGATGTCTACGGTTCCCTGGCGGAGATCGAGCGCGACTTCGGGCGCCTGCCGCGCAACGCAGCGGGCGACGTAGACCTGCACCGCCCCTTCATCGATGAGCTGACCCGCCCCAACCCGGATGATCCACGGTCCCCTGAGGAGGGCCAGTCGACTATGCGCCGCGTGGCGGACGTTCTTGACGTATGGTTCGATTCCGGTTCCATGCCGTATGCACAGGTTCATTACCCGATGAAGAACCAGGACTGGTTCGAGTCCCACAACCCTGCCGACTTCATTGTCGAGTACATCGGCCAGACACGCGGTTGGTTCTACACGCTGCACGTCCTGGCCACCGCGCTGTTTGACCGGCCGACGTTCAAGAACGTCATCAGCCACGGCATCGTCCTCGGCTCGGACGGTCAGAAGATGTCCAAGAGCCTGCAGAACTACCCGGACGTGTCCGAGGTTCTGGACCGGGACGGCTCGGATGCCATGCGCTGGTTCCTGATGGCCTCACCCATCCTGCGCGGCGGCAACCTCGTGGTGACCGAGCAGGGCATCCGGGATGGAGTCCGGCAGGTCATCCTGCCGCTGTGGAACGTGTGGCACTTCTTCCGCCTGTACACGAATGCCGCCGCCGGTGGAGCAGGCTATGAGGCCAGAACGGTGACGGCCGAGGCCGCCGAGGCCCTTGCGGACCCGCTGGACCGCTATATCCTCGCCTACACGGGGAACCTGGTGGAGGACATGACGGCCTCCCTTGACGCGTTCAACATCAGCGACGCCTGCGAGTCGCTGCGACGCTACCTGGACACGCTGACCAACTGGTACGTCCGCCGCGGCAGGCAGCGGTTCTTCGACGAGGACACAGCGGCTTTCGACGTGCTCTACACCTGCCTGGAGGCGGTCACCCGCGTTGCGGCTCCGCTGCTGCCGCTGGTCACCGAAGAGATCTGGCGCGGCCTGACCGGCGGGCGCTCGGTGCACCTGACGGACTGGGCGTCGCCGTCGTTGTTCGCTGCAGCGCCGGAACTGGTGGAGCGGATGGAACGCACCCGCCAGATCTGCTCCACGGGATCGAGCCTACGGAAGGCAGCGAACCTTCGCGTGCGCCTGCCGTTGGCCGAGCTGACCGTCGTGGCACCGCAAGCCGGGGAGCTGGAGGGCCAGTACCGGGCAATCATCGCTGATGAGCTGAACATCAAGTCCGTCCGGCTGATCGATTCCGCGGATGTCTCGCCGGAGGAGTTCGGGATCTCGCAGCGGTTGGCTATCAACGCCCGCGCCGCCGGACCGCGTCTGGGCAAGAACGTCCAGAGTGCCATCAAAGCAGCGAAGGCGGGGGACTGGTTGGTGGACGACAACGGTGCCGTCACTGCGGGCGGCCTGGCTCTGGAGCCGAGCGAATACACCCTCGAGACGGTGGTCGACAGGAACGACGACGCCGGCGCAACCACCGCCGTGACGGTGCTGCCCGGCGGGGGCTTCCTTGTGCTCAACACGGAAGTCACGCCCGAACTCGCAGCGGAAGGTACGGCCCGGGACATCATCCGGTCCATCCAGCAGGCGCGCCGGGACGCTGATCTCCATATCAGTGACCGGGTGGTGACCACCGTGGAGGCGGACGCCCAGACCCTGTCCGCACTCGAGGCACACGCCGAGCTGGTCAAGCAGGAAACGTTGACAGACGAACTGGAACTCGTTACTGCGGCCACCTCCGGGACGGATGGAGTATCAGTGAAGGTGGAGAGGCAGGCATGAACGCTGGAATGAACGCTGAGGGCTTTCCAACCGGAAGCGAACGGGGAATCGATCAGTTCTCGGTCGAAAGCGTGTATGCCGAATTGTTGAGCCGTGCGCCGGAAAACAAGATGGAGCCCCGGATGGCTCCCTTGTTCCGTGCGATGGAAATCCTCGGTGAACCTAATCGGGCAGTTCCGATCATCCACATCACCGGGACCAACGGAAAGACCTCTACGGCGCGGATGATCGAGGGCCTGCTGCGGGCGCACGATCTTCGCACGGGCCGCTACACCAGTCCGCATCTGGCCCGGGTAACGGAGCGGATCAGCATCGACGGGGAACCTGTTTCGGACGAGACGTTCGTGCGGGTCTGGGACGAGATCCGGCCATATCTGGAGATGGTAGACGCTGAGCTGGACGCCGCTGGCGACCCGCGGCTGACCTACTTCGAATGCGTCACGATCCTCGCGTTTGCCGTCTTCGCCGACGAGCCGGTGGATGTAGCTGTCATTGAGGTGGGACTTGGCGGCATCACGGACGCCACCAACGTGGGTGACGGCGCGGTCGCCGTCGTCACACCCATCTCCCTCGATCACACCGAGTTGCTCGGTGACACTCCGGGGGACATCGCGCTGGAGAAGGCTGGAATCATCAAGCCGGGCGGATTTCTGGTCAGTGCTGCTCAGCCGGCGGATGCAGCGCAGGTGCTTCTGGAGAAGGCGCGTGATACCGGCGTCGAGTTCCGTTTCGAAGGAGTGGAATTCGGAGTGGAGGACCGGCGCATTGCCGTCGGCGGGCAACAACTCACGGTGGCGGGCATCGCCGGCCGTTATGAGGACCTGCTTCTGCCACTTCACGGGGAACACCAGGCGCAGAACGCCGCGGTCGCCGTTGCGGCGGTAGAAGCGTTTCTCGGCGGCGGGTCACGGCAATTGGATGACGACGTCGTCCGCGATGGATTGAACGCCGTCACCTCACCCGGCCGGCTGGAACTGGTAAGGACCGCCCCCAGCATTCTTGTGGATGCCGCCCACAACGCGGCCGGCGCCCGTGCTGCAGCGAAAGCAATCAACGAAGCGTTCGAATTCACCAAGCTCGTACTCGTTATCGGCGTCCTCAAGGACAAGGATGCAGGAGCGATCCTGAGCGAGCTGCACGAGGAACTCGGCGGAGTGCTCGAGGACGTCTGTCTCACCCAGTCCACCTCGCCGCGGGCCATCCCGGCGGAGGAACTGCGGCGGCTGGCGGTGATTGCCGGCTTTGCGGACAATCGCGTCCATGTTGCCGAGCGGCTGGACGATGCCCTCGAGTGGGCCGTCCTGACTGCCGAGGAGGGCACAGAGCTCGGCGGCGCAGGTGTCCTCGTCACAGGATCAATCACTGTGGTGGGCGAAGCCCGCACGCTGCTGGGGAAGTAAGGGGAACGCAGATGGCTCGCCAGACGAAAGCGCAGCGCGAGTGGCGGCCGGGTATGCCGAAGAAGCGGCGCTCGGTCAAGGTCATGTTCGCGTCAACGGTGCTCCTGCTCGAAGCCTTCGTTGTGCTGTTCGCCACGCTGGTGGTGTTCGGCCTGCGCTCGGACACCATCCCGGTGGGCGTGATCCTCGGCGTCGGGCTTACCCTGAGCTCGGTGCTCATTGTCTCCTGCGCGCTTCTCACGAAGCCGTACGGAATTCTGATCGGGTGGATTCTGCAGGTGCTCATCATAGCCACGGGCATAGCTGAACCGATGATGTTCCTTGTGGGTATCCTGTTCGCGTTGACCTGGCTGTACGGGATCCGCACCGGCGCTCGGCTCGACCGGGAGAACGCCCAGCGGGACCGCGAACAGGCTGAATGGGATCAGGCGAACAAGTCCGAAGGCGACAACGGCCAGCAACCCCTTTAGTAGAGTCAACGATGGAACTCGCCGGGTATCCGGCCAACTGATCTCAATCGGAGGAAGAACATGAGTGCTGAACGAACCCTGATACTGGTCAAGCCCGACGGCGTTGCCCGCGGACTCAGTGGAACCATCCTTGCCCGCGTCGAGGCAAAAGGCTACAAGCTGGTCGATATGAAGTTTGTGCACGCTACCCGGGAGATCCTGGAAGCGCACTATGCCGAACATGTGGGCAAGCCGTTCTATGAACCACTCGTTGAGTTCATGCTGAGCGGCCCGGTGGTCGCAGCCGTCTTCGAGGGAGAACGCGTCATCGAGGGCTTCCGATCGCTCGCAGGAACAACAGAACCGACAACGGCCGCGCCCGGCACCATCCGCGGGGACTATGGTCGGGACTGGGGGCTGAAGGTGCAGCAGAATCTCGTGCACGGCTCTGATTCGGTCGAATCTGCTGAGAAGGAAATTTCTATCTGGTTCGGCTGAACCTGGTGTGGCTGAAGGCCGGCTCACCGAGTTGATAGCCTTGGGCAATGACTGAATATCGCAGACTTGGCACATCAGGACTGAGCGTGTCGGTGATTGGCCTGGGGTGCAACAATCTGGGCCGGCCCGGAACCGCCTCAGAATCGCAGCGCGGTGCCGCTGCCGTCGTCAGTGCCGCTCTGGAAGCCGGAATCACCCTCTTCGATGTCGCGGATTCCTACGGACGCTCTCCCGGTGTCAGTGAGGAACTTCTTGGCCGCGCGCTGGGGAGAAACCGCGATGATGTGGTGGTTGCCACCAAGTTCGGACTGGACCTCAAAGGGGTCAACGGTCCGGACTGGGGAGCGCGCGGTTCACGGCGCTACATTCTGAAGGCCGTCGAATCCTCGCTCAAGAGGCTCAACACCGAGTGGATTGATCTCTACCAATACCATGCACCGGATGCCGCGACCCCGATCGACGAGACGCTCGCAGCGCTGGACCAGCTCGTGCAGAGCGGCAAAGTGCGTTACATCGGGCATTCCAACTTCGCCGGCTGGCAGGTCGCGGAGGCGGAGTATGTGGCTCGCCAGTTGGGTACTGCCCGCTTCATATCCGCGCAGAATCACTACAATTTACTCGAGCGGGCGCTCGAGCTGGAGGTGGTTCCCGCCGCACAGTCCTATGGGCTTGGACTTCTCCCATACTTTCCGCTGGCCAACGGGCTGTTGACCGGCAAATACGCGGCGGGTCACGCGCCGGCGGGGAGCCGGTTGACGCACTCGCGCACTAATCTGCTCGATCAGGCTGACTGGGAGCAGCTCGCAAACTTCAGCGCCTACGCGCGCGCACGCTCCCTTTCAGAGTTGGAAGTTGCGTTCTCCTGGCTGGCCAGCCGTCCCGCCGTAGCCAGCGTCATCGCCGGGGCAACGAAGCCGGAGCAGGTTCGGCAGAACGCAGAAGCGGCCCGGTGGATTCCTTCCGGGGCTGACCTCGAAGAACTCGAGCACATCTTTCCGGCAAGTTCCTAACGGCGCCGAAGCGCCCCAACCGCGTCGAGCGGGCAGTTGGCCTCCGAAGAGAAGAACTGCCCGCCGAAGCGGTTGTACAGATGAATCAGTGGAAGGATTTCCCGTTGACCCGTGTCGATGCGCCGACCCTGTCCAGATAGGGCGTGATGCCGCCAAGATGCATCGGCCAACCGGCACCAAGGATCATGCACAGGTCAATGTCCTCCGGTGCAGCGACCACTTCCTCCGCGAGCATGCGGCCGATCTCATCGGCCAGGGCGTCCTGCGTTCGTCGCAGGACCTCCTCGCTGGAGGACGGTGATGAGCCGAAACTGAGCAGCGCGAGCGTGGATTCGGACGCTACCTCCGTGCCGGCGTCGTCCTGCTCCCATAGTCCCTTCCTTCCCGCGTCGATCAGGATCTGTTGATTCCTGGACAGGTAGAAGCGGTCGCCGAAGGCCGTGTTCAGTGACTCCTGCACGTGCTGACCCACAGGCAAACCCACCAGTGCGAGCAGCTTGAAGGGTGTCATCGGCAGCCCCATGGGCCGCAGCGCCCTGTCCGCGGTGGCAGCGTCGGTTCCCTCATCAAAAGCCGCAGTGATTTCGCCGAACATGCGCCCCAGTATCCGGTTCACAACGAAGGCGGGGGCGTCCTTGACCAGCACTGCGGTTTTCTTGAGTTCCTTGCCGACCGCGAAAGCTGTTGCCAGGACCTCGTCCGCGGTGCGCGGAGCCTTCACAATTTCCAGCAGCGGCATGGCGGCCACCGGATTGAAGAAATGAAAACCGACGACGCGCTCGGGATGCAGGAGATCCTCAGCCATGGCGGCTACAGAGAGCGAAGAGGTGTTGGTCGCCAGAACGCATTCAGCCGAGACCACTTGCTCCACCTCTGCGAACACTGACTTCTTGATGTCCAGTTCTTCGAAAACAGCTTCAATCACGAAATCGGCGTCGGCGAAGGTTTCCTTCGACACCGAGCCGGATACGAGTGCCTTTATGCGGTTTGCCTTATCCGGGGAGAGACGCCTCTTCGCCAGCATCTTGTCGACTTCCGAGTGGACCCAGCCGACTCCCTTGTCTACCCGCGCCTGATCAATATCTGTGAGGACAACGGGGACGCTCAGCTGACGGGCGAACAGGAGCGCGAGCTGGCTGGCCATGAGTCCTGCACCCACCACGCCCACTTTTGTCACCGGCCGGGCAAGCGAGCGGTCCGGTGCTCCCGCCGGGCGCTTGGCCCGCTTCTGCACTAGATCGAGGAATGCGTAGACCGTGTCATGAAATTGCGGGGTGAGCATCAGTTCGGTCAAGGCTGCACATTCGGCCGCAGCAGATTCCGCCTGGGTCCGGGTTCGAGCAGACTCGAAGAGGTCCAGGACCTTTCCGGGCGCGGGCGCGGCGTTCGAGGTTTTCGCCTCGACGAAAGCCCGGCCGGCCGCGGCGGCCGCTTCCCAGTCGCCGTCATCATATGCAGACAAGGCGGCGCGGCGGTCGTGGATGCCTGACGCGTTCTTCAGGACGTCCGCCGCCCAGCGGATGGACTGCTCGAGGAAATCTGCGGGTTCGAAGAGCGCGTCAGCGATGCCGATCTCGTAGGCGGCCTGCCCATTGAGGGTGCGGTTGTTGCTGAGCGGGTTCTCGATCATGACCTTCACCGCCGCGCGCGGGCCGGTTAGCCGAGGCAGGCGGTATACCCCTCCCCAACCGGGAACCAGCCCGATGAACGCTTCGGGTAGCCCGATGCCGTTTGCACCGGTCGAGACCGTCCGATAGTCGGCAGCGAGTGCGATCTCGAGTCCGCCGCCGAGGGCCACTCCATTGATGAAGGCGAAGCTGGGAACACCGAGCGACCCGAGCAGATTGTAGGCGGCATGGCCGAGCTCTGCCATCAGGCGGCCATGTTCGGACGCTTTCAATGACTTGACTGTGGAGAGGTCTGCACCCGCCGCCAGGAAATAGGGCTTCCCTGTCAACGCTACGGCGGTGATCTCGCCTAGCGCCGCACGGTCTTTCAGGGTTTCGAGGGTGCGCCCGAACTCGATGAGCGTGGCCGGTCCCAGGGTGGTGGGCCTGCTGTGGTCCAGCCCATTGTCGAGGGTGATCAGTGCCATGGTTCCTGCGCCGCCGGGAATCGGCACATCTTCCACGAGTGAGTGCGTGACGACCTCGCCCGGCACCAGCGCGGACAGTTCCTCAAAGCGGTCGAAACTCATGCTGCTTCCTCCGTGATGTGTCCTGAGTAGTCGGCGTGATGCGGGTTTTCCCAGATGACGGTTCCGCCCATGCCCAGCCCAACACACATGGTGGTGATTCCGTACCGGACCTGCGGGTCTTCCTCGAACTGCCGGGCCAGTTGAGTCATGAGGCGCACCCCGGACGAGGCGAGGGGATGGCCTACCGCGATGGCTCCGCCATAGCGGTTCACACGCGGATCATCATCGGCGATGCCGAAGTGGTCGAGGAAGGACAGAACCTGGACGGCAAAAGCCTCGTTGATCTCGAAGAGACCGATGTCGTCGATGGTGAGGCCGGCCTGGCTCAGGGCCTTTTCGGTAGCGGGTACGGGGCCGATGCCCATGACCTCCGGCTCCACCCCGGCGAACGAGTAGGCGACAAGGCGCATCTTTGCAGGAAGACCCAGTTGGTGTGCGGCCTCAGCCGAAGCAAGCAACGCGACTGTGGCTCCGTCATTGAGTCCGGCTGCGTTGCCGGCCGTGACCCGCCCGTGCGGGCGGAACGGGGTGCGAAGCGCGGCGAGGTCCTCGAGAGTGGTGCCGGGCCGCGGTGGCTCGTCCTGCTGGCTGAGCGTCCAGCCTGAGTCCGGCTTCCTTCCGGCGACGGGAACGAGATCCGGCTGGATCTGGTTTCGCCCGTACGCTGCAGCGAGCTTCGTCTGGCTGGCCACGGCGTAGGAATCCGCGCGATCCTTGGTGATGGCGGGAAAGCGGTCGTGAAGGTTCTCTGCCGTATTGCCCATATTCAACGCTGCGGGATCCACGAGACGCTCCGATAGAAAACGCGGATTGGGATCGGTGCCTGAGCCCATGGGGTGGTTGCCCATGTGTTCCACGCCTCCGGCGATTACAACATCGTAGGCGCCGAAGGCGATGCCTGACGCAGTGGTTGTCACCGCGGTCATGGCACCGGCGCACATGCGGTCGATGGCGAACCCCGGGACTGTTCGCGGCAGGCCCGCCAGCAGGGCAGCGGTTCTCCCGATGGTGAGTCCCTGATCACCCGCCTGCGTGGTCGCGGCGATAGCGACGTCGTCGATCCGCTCTGGAGGAAGGGAAGGGTTGCGGCGCATCAGCTCGCGGATGCACTTGACGATCAGGTCATCGGCCCGCGTGCCGGCGTGAATCCCTTTGTCTCCGGCCTTGCCAAAGGGTGTCCGGACGCCGTCGACGAAGACGACGTCCCTGATCTGTTGCCGTGCTGCTGTGGCTGGTGTGGGCACAATCGCTCCTCATTGAGTTCGGGAATCCGACGCCTATGTTACTCGCGGGTAACATTGTGCCGCAACATGCCGATCTGTTATTGCTTCGGCGCTTTCGGCTGCTTCGGCTGAAGTGGGTCGGGATCAAGAAACGCTACGGTGAGCACTGCGGCAACGTGCTCGATCTGCCAGCGGCGTGCGCCGAGGTCAGCAAGGGAGGCGGCGATCGACTCGAGATCGAGCGGCTCGGGCGGACGCCACGCCACCCTCCGCAGGAAGTCGGGAGTCAGGAGGTTCTCCACCGGCATAGTCAACTTCTCCGCGACCGCAGCAATCCGCGGTTTGGCGGTTTGCAGGCGTGCTGCTGCCGTCGGGTCTCTTTCAGACCAGACACGAGGGGGCGGAGGAGCGTTCGTGGGGAGCTGCAGTTCGGGGAGATCGCGGGTGGTCCGTGCCATCGAAAGACACCGAAGCCACCGTGGCGCCTCGCGTTGTGCGGCCCGACCATGGAACCCGTTGACGGCCAGCAGCTGGGGGACCGTTTGCGGCATTGCTTTCGCGGCCGCCACGATTGCGGCATCGGGAATCAGCCGGCCAGGCGCGACGTCGCGTTTTTGGGCCAGCAGTTCCCTTTCCTCCCACAGCTCGCGGACGGCAGCCAGCTGCCGTCGGTCGCGAATCTGGTGAACCCCGGACGTCCGCCGCCACGGGTCTGTTTTCGGGGGTGCCGGGGGGCTGGAGCGAATGAACTCGAACTCTTCCTCGGCGAAGCGCAGTTTGCCGTCCTCGCTGAGTAACTCAATAAGGCGGGCGCGCAGCTCAATCAATACTTCGACGTCGAGCGCTGCATACCGGAGCCACGGTTCAGGCAGGGGACGCTGGGACCAGTCCGCTGCAGAGTGTTCCTTGGCCAGCGTGAATCCGAGCAGGTGTTCGATCACAGCGGCCAGACCAACGCGCGGGAGTCCGGCGAGCCGCGCTGCAAGTTCGGTGTCGAAAAGTTTGTCCGGCCACATGCCCAACTCAGACAGGCAGGGAAGGTCCTGGGTTGCCGCATGCAGGATCCATTCAACGCCGGAGAGTGCCTCGTTGATGATGCGCAGATCAGGAAATGGTTCCGGATCGATGAGCCAGGTTCCTGCGCCTTCCCTGCGGATCTGCACGAGGAAAGCCCGCTGTCCGTACCGGAAGCCCGATGCCCGCTCGGCATCCACCGCCGCTGGTCCGTTGCCGGCGGCGAGCTCACGGGCGGCGCGCTCCAAACCTGCCGGTGTGTCGATGACGTAGGGAACGCCGTCCTGGGGTTCGTCAAGAAGCGGCAGGACTGCTATGGAGCCCTGTCCGGACGCGTCGTCGTTGTGGGCGCGGCTGGCAGGCTCGGATTGCACGGTCATGATGATTCCAGTCTAGCCGGGCACGTCCGGGGATGCCGGGGAAGTGGAATTTCGACGCCGGTGCAGCTGTCGGCATGCACGGGAAGAGACTGAAGGTTAACTTCGGCGCCGGTTCGGGAGCGCTGCAACTCCCTCAGGAAGCGGCGGAAGACCGGCAAAAGTGCACACCATGTCCGCCCATGCCTCCAGATGTTTCTGGACACTGTCCGAATCCGGCGTCCAGGAAGCTCGCAGCTCGATGTCGATCGTGTCTACTCGGTCGGCGAGTGATCCGTAGCTTTCGGAGAGAATGCGCGTGGCGGTGCCGCCCGCGGACCGATACCCGGCGTCGTGTGTCTGCAGGGCCTCCACCAACCACGTCCACGCCACGGATCCGAGGAGGGCGTCGTTGCCCATATCGGGTTCGAGTTGGGCGCGGATATAGGTAACGATACGAAAGGTGCCATCCCAGATCTCGGAGCCGTCCGGGTCATAAAGGAGTATGAAGCGGCCGGTGGCAAGTTCTTCGGCGTGATTGTCCGCGAAAGCAGCCCGTGCAGGTCCATGCACCGGCAGGGGGCCCGGCTGGGCGCTCTGAAGGACTTCAGCTCCGAGAGCCACCGCATAGGGCGCAAGGCGGGAAGGAGCCGGAATCTCGTCGAGGCGAAGTTCATTACGGCATCTCGCCTGCCTCAGCCCGGCCAGGGCGTTCAGGAATTCAGGGGGAACCTGCGAGAGGTCACCAATTGCACTCACTCTCGCAGGTTATGCCCCAATCGCACCCGCGGCCGGGCAGCCACGCCGGGTGCAGGGGCATCTGTCCAACGGCCTGAGTGCTCAGGAAGAGCGGGTTTCGCGTCGGATGGCCTCCGCAAAGGCATCTACATCTTCGGCGGTGGTGTCGAAGGTGCACATCCAGCGCACCTCGCCGGTCGACTGGTCCCAGTCGTAGAAGCGGAAGTGTTCGCGGATTCGGTCTGCCACGCCAGGAGCGAGGGTAGCGAACACGGCGTTGGCCGCCGTCGGCTGGGTAAGCTGGACGCCGTCGATTCCGGAAACCGCCGCGGTGAGCCGTGCAGCCATGGCGTTTGCGTGACTCGCCGAACGCAACCACAGGCCGTCTTCAAGCAGCGCCACGAGCTGAGCGGACACAAACCGCATCTTCGAGGCGAGTTGCATGTTCATCTTCCGGAGGTACTCCAGACCGGTGGCAGCAGCGGGATTCAGGACAACAACGCACTCGCCGAACATGAGCCCGTTCTTGGTCCCGCCGAACGAGAGAACGTCGACGCCCGCGTCGCGGGTGAAGGCGCGCAGCGGCACGCCGAGAGCGGCTGCCGCATTGGCAATCCGTGCTCCGTCCATATGCAGGTGCATGCCCCTGGCGTGAACGTGATCGGCGATGGCGCGGATCTCCGCGGGAGTGTAGAGCGTCCCCAGCTCGGTGGTTTGAGTGATCGATACGGCGAGAGGCTGTGCCCGGTGCTCATCTCCCCATCCCCAGGCTTCCTGATCGATCAGCTCCGGCGTGAGCTTGCCGTCCGGTGTAGGAACGGCCAGTAGCTTCATCCCGCCGATTCGCTCGGGCGCCCCATTTTCATCGACGTTGATATGCGCGGTCTTGGCACAGATGACTGCGCCCCAGCGGGGTAGCAGCGATTGGAGACTCAGTACGTTGGCGCCGGTTCCGTTGAACACCGGGTAGGCGATGGTGTCAGCTCCGAAGTGCTCCCGCATGAGTTCCTGGAGCCTTCGGGTGTACACGTCCTCCCCGTAGGCAACCTGGTGGCCTTCATTGGCGGCTGCCAGCGCGGCGAGTATCTCGGGATGCACGCCGGAGTAGTTGTCCGACGCGAAGCCGCGTACCTGGGGATCGTGGAGACGGGCGGGAGCGGAGATGGTGTCAGTCACTGGTCCATTATCTCGTATCGGGAAGCAGGGTAAGTTGTCAGGACGCGGGGTTGACCCTTTGCCCGTTGATTGCCGCCGCATCGAGCTCGAACAGGCCGGCCAGAGTCGCGGCGAGATCACGAACATGGGTGTACCCCGGGAAGCGGCGTTCGGGACTCTCAGCACGCATTTTTTCGTCGAGAAGAGCCTTGACCACCACGATCGAGGCAGCGGCACGGGCTTGCCCGTTCGGGTGCGCCGCTGCGAACTCCCGCCCCACAGCGCGCACCCACGTCTCAGCCGCCGCTTTGATCGCTGCATATGAAGCGCTGGAGGCAGTAGGTGAATCGACCGCCGTCGCTGACACGATCGCAAGCCTGCCCCGCTGTGACCGTTCCAGGTCGCCGGCGAACGCCCTCGAGGTATTGCGAAGGGTGGTGAGGATTGAACGATGAAGGAAATCGTAGTCCTCGTCGGATTGCCCGGCGATGCCTGAGCCGCCGCGCCAGCCGCCTACCAGATGAATCAACCCATCCACCATGGTTCCAGCAGCGCGCAGGTCGTTCGAGAGCGACAAAACGGCGGCGAAATCCGCGAGGTCACAGGTTCTCAATTCCGCACCTGACAGATGGCCAAGCGCTCGTTCAAGGCGCGTGGAGTCTGATCCGACCGCAATGACGCGCGCGCCGGCCGAGGTGAAGGCTTCGGCAGCCGCTATACCCGCCTGGCTGGTTGCTCCCGCAATGAGAACGTTCAGACCTGACAGGCCGGGAGACTCCGTCACGCGGTAGCCCCGGTGATCCCCGCGGTGGACGCGATGACGTCCTTCATCTTCTTGTCCAATGCCTCGAAGAACATTGAGAGGGGGAATTCGTCATCGAGAACCGCATCGGTCAGGCCGCGTGGAGGACCCTCCAGAGGCAGTGCGTCGGCTCCCTTGGCCCACACTGATGCCGGATGCGGGGTCACTGTTTCGGAAACCAGCTCGTAGGCTGCAAGCCAGTGTGCGATCTTCGGCCGGTCGATCGAGCTCCAGTAAAGCTGCTGAATCTTCTCGCCGAGTGCAATAACGACGCCGGGAACTTCCTCCCAGTCGATGGTCAGCGTGGTGTCGGTCCAGTGGAGAACGTGGTTCTGGTGTAGCCAGGCGAACAGCAACTGTCCGCCCAAGCCGTCATAGTTCCGCACCCGGCTGCCGGTGATGGCGAAGCGGAAGATGCGGTCGAAAATAACTGCATACTGCACGAGGCGTGCGTGGTGGCGGGCCTCCTCGGAGGCGTCGTCGTCGGCTGCAATCCTCACCGATTCGCGGAAAGCGGTGAGATCGCATCGCAGTTCCTCAAGTGAATACAGGAAGTACGGCATGCGCTGCTTGATCATGAAGGGATCGAAGGGGAGATCACCGCGCATGTGGGTGCGGTCGTGAATCAGGTCCCACATGACAAAGGTTTCCTCCGCCAGCTGCTGGTCCTCGACGAGTTGCCGGGCTTCATCCGGCAAGTCCAGGCGCGTGATCTCTGCGGCTGCGGTCACGACGCGACGGAAGCGTGCCGCTTCGCGGTCCGCGAAGATGGCGCCCCAGGTGAACTGGGGCGTCTGCCGCACAGCGACGGTCTCCGGGAACAGTACGGCGGAGTTTGTGTCGTAGCCCGGCGTGAAGTCCAGGAACCGGATCGGTACGAACAGCTTGTTCGAGTATTCTCCCGCCTCAAGCTCGGCAATGAAATCGGGCCACACTACTTCGATCAGCACTGCCTCGACAAAGCGGTTGGAGCTGCCGTTCTGCGTGTACATCGGGAAGACCACAAGGTGCTGCCGCCCGTCCACCCGATCCAGCTGAGGCTGGAATTCAACCAGTGAATCGAGAAAATCGGGAGCGCCCAGGCCTGCGGCTTTCCACCGGCCGAAATCTTCCATCAAAGCTTCGTGGTAGGCGGCGTCATGGGGGAAGAGGGGAGCGAGTTCCCTGATGGACCGCACGATTGTATCTACGTGCGTTCCGGCTCCGGTCACCTCCGACGCATCGGCGATGGATCCATCCTTGGCCTGCAGGTTCTGCAGGGAGGCAGCCGCGCTTTTGAGCGCCAACCAAGCATCATGATGGTGCGGGCTCTGAGTAGTTTGGGTCCGTACGTGGGAGTCGAGGGTCTGGGTCACGATTACTCCTCATGGTGGTGGGCTGTTGGTTTCCACGAGCGTAACAACGGAATAGCACACCTGATCCTCAAATGGATGCGACCTAAGGAACTCTAATGCTCGGACTGCCTCGGGTCTCAGGGAGGCACAGCACTGCTGTAGCCCTGTCGCCTGGGTGGGTCGCTGTGAAGGGCGTCAGTCCTTCGGAACGAGCCTCATGGACACCGAATTGATGCAGTAGCGCTGATCAGTGGGAGTGCCGTAACCCTCGCCCTCGAACACGTGCCCGAGGTGTGAGTCGCAGTGTCCGCAGCGAACTTCGATCCGTTCCATGCCGAGGGCCCGGTCCTTGATGTAGCGGACCCTGTCTTCGGCCAGCGGCGCCCAGAAAGACGGCCAACCGCAGTGTGAGTCGAACTTCTCGTTGCTGGTGAACAATTCATGACCGCATGCCCTGCACTGGTAGACCCCCTGCGCATGGGTGTCGTGATACTCACCGGTGAAGGGACGTTCGGTTCCCGCCTGTCGAAGTACGTAATACTCCTCCGGGGTCAATTCCCGGCGCCATTCCTCATCACTCTTCTGGATGGGGGAGTTGTCAACATGCGGCAGTGATTCTGATGTACTCATGTTTCCTTCAACGCCTAGGAGTCACCGATAAATCCCGAGCCCGCATAGAGGTGGAGAACGGGGACTCCGAGTTTCTCCTGAGCGCGGTTGGCCCAGTCCCGGTGAAGGGTGTCAGCGACCGCATGCGGCCGCGTGATGACCACTGCCTGGTGTGCGCCGCGTTCCCTCACGGCATTGACCATCGCCTCCACCGCGTTACCCTGGGCGGTGAAACCATCGGCCCTCAATCCCGCCCCTATCAGGGCCTCAAGTGAGCCTTGAAGAGCCTGATCGGCCGAGATACGGACCTCCTCCTCGGTGGGCCGGTGGGACAGTCCCTGCACTGCCTCGCTGAATTCCAGGAGGCTCAGATGATGGAGGAACTCCCCGAGCACGTTTGTGTGCCGGTCTTCCGGAATAACCACTGTGTACGTAGAGTCACCTCCATCGACCAGCGACGACAAATGGGTGGCGTCAGCGGCTGTCAACGGCACCTCAGCGAGCACAACGATTGTTTCCTCCATGTGCCAACAGTAGTCGCCGACCCACCCGCCACCTAGGAGCGGCTCGACACTCCACGCAGGGGGGCAGTCCGCTGCTGCGCCGCTCGCATAGGCGAGAATGTAGCCATGCCTCTCAGCTTCCCTCCGGCCGAAGCGGACCGTCAGACATGGCTTCGTTGGGCAGTCCTCGGACTTGGTTCCGGCGTCGCCGTCAGTTCCGTCATCGCTGGTGCCGCCTCCGCTTTGGCAGCGCACTTCGCTAAAGAGGTGGTTACACCGCGGAAACGAGACGAGAACCTGGAGATCTTCGCCGTGGTACAGACGGGCGGAGGCCTGGAAGTGATTCTCCCGGCGAACGAGGACACCACCGTGGACGGCACCTACAGTCTGTACTTCGACGAGGGCCGCGGGCATGCCCGGATAGGAGCGATCCGTTCGTTCGTCCCCCGGGAGGGCACAGTTCAGCGTGAGGTGGAGGCGGTCTACTCGGGTGACATCAGAACGGCAATACGGGGCTGGTGGAGCGGTGCCGTCTACCCCACACCTTCGGCCCTCGGCTTCGCAGACGAACACGTGGACGTACCTGTTGCCGGCGGCACCGCGCCCGCCTGGCTGGTGCGTGCTGAAAATCCTGCCGCTACGTGGGCGATCATGGTGCACGGTAGGGGAGTGCAACGCTCCGAAGGTCTGCGCGCAGTGCACACAGCACGCGAACTCGGTATGACGAGCTTGCTGGTTTCCTACCGCAATGACGGCGAAGCGCCTTTTGCTGCTGACGGAAAATACGGGCTGGGCATGACCGAGTGGCAGGACATCGAGTCCGCGATGGAGTACGCCTTTGACCAGGGTGCACAAGATGTCGTGTTGTTCGGCTGGTCCATGGGAGGCGCAATCTGCCTGCAGGCGGCGGATGTGTCCGGGTACCGCTCGAGGATCCGGGCGTTGGTGCTTGACGGCCCGGTGATTGACTGGATGAATGTCCTGACCCACCAGGCAGAGCTGAACCGTATTCCCGCTCCGGCCGGCAGGCTGGGCCAGTGGCTCATCTCGAACAGCTTCGGACGGATTGTGACCGGGCTGTCTACACCGGTGGATCTCAAAAGCATGGACTGGGTGTCCAGGGCGGACCAGGTGACCATCCCCGTCCTGATTCTGCATAGTGAGGATGACGAGTTTGTCCCGGTAGGACCCTCCGCTGAGCTTGCCGAGCGCAACCCCGGGTTTGTCACGTTCGAGCGGTTTTACCGCGCACGCCATACCAAGGAATGGAACGTTGACCCTGCGCGGTGGCACTCGGTGACAGCGGATTGGCTCCTGCGCGAGGTGTTCGGCCGCGTGGAACCGAAGCGGGCCCTAAGCCGCCCCTGATTCCCGAATCTTGCGCTTGATCCGCCCCAGCATCGCCGCCATGCCGCGCATGCGCAGGGGAGTAATGGCACGTGTGAGGCCGAGCCTCTCGGGAACGTCATCCGGAACAGCAAGGATCTCCGCTGCAGGCAGCCCGTCCAGGCCTTCCCGGAGCACGCCGGCGAAACCACGGGTAGTAGGAGCTTCCTGAGGCGCCGAGAAAAACAGGGATACGGATTTTTCGGTGTCATCGGCAATATCGAGCGTCAAGAAGAGCGGGCTCTGGCACTCCACAACCTGCTCAAGAAGCTCAGGGTGGTCGGTGAGCCGCTCCGGCAGCGGAGGCAGTCCCCTGGAAAACTCAAGGAGCAACTGGAGCCGGTCAGGTTCGGACAGAGCCTGGAAATCTTCCACGATCTCGGCGAGCTGCTGGGGTAATGCGCTTGTTGTCACTGTCATCCTCACGATTGCCCCGGGACCGTGACCCCGGGGCTTCTTCAGTCAGTCTGGGTTTGTTCTATCGCTGCCGGGCGGGAACAGGGGCCACGCCGGGCTCCGACCCCTTAACGATCGGCACGCGTACTACGTTGCCCCACTCGGTCCATGAGCCGTCGTAGTTGCGCACATTCTCGAAACCGAGAAGGTGCTGAAGAACGAACCAGGTGTGGCTGGAACGCTCACCGATTCGGCAGTAGGCAACGACGTCGTCCCCTTCATTCAATCCTGCCTCGCCGCGGTAGATCGCATCCAGCTCACCCCGTGTGCGGAAGGTTCCGTCATCAGCAGCGGCACGTGCCCAGGGCACAGACACAGCTGACGGGATGTGCCCGCCGCGCAGCGCGCCCTCTTCCGGGTATGCCGGCATATGGGTGCGCGCGCCGGTGTACTCGTCAGCGGACCTGACATCGATCAGCGGGTTACCGAAGTGGCCCAGAACATCAGTCAGGTAGGCCCGGATGGGAGCGTCATCGCGCTCGACCACGGGATATTGAGTTGTTTCGGGCCGGGGTACGTCCGTGGTGAGGGAACGGCCCTCTGCAATCCACTTGTCGCGTCCGCCGTCGAGCAGGCGTACGTCCTCGTGCCCGAACAAACTGAAGACCCACAGCGCGTAAGCGGCCCACCAGTTCGATTTGTCACCGTAAATCACGATGGTGCTGTCCCGGGAGATGCCCTTGGCGGACATGAGACGAGCAAAGGCTTCGCCGTCGACATAATCGCGGGTGACCTCATCATTGAGGTCCGTATGCCAGTCGACTTTCACGGCCCCCTCGATGTGGCCTGTCTCGTAAAGAAGCACGTCCTCGTCCGATTCGACAATCACGAGACCCGGCGTGCCGAGATTGTCGGCAAGCCACTGGGTTGAAACCAGGCGCTCGGGGTGGGCGTACTGGGCAAACTTCTCATTCGAATCTGTTGCGACACTCATCCGTTGGAGCCTTCCTGCGTTGGTGATAGCTCTTTCCTACCTACCCTAACCACGCGTCCTACCAATTGTTTCCGGGCAGGTCACGGGGCGCCATATAAAGTTGGATGAGGGGTCCGGCTACCTTGAACGGGAGTTGACGCGGCCCGCTGTCAGAGGTCCGAATGGGCCGCTGGGGCTGGCCCGGCTGCTGACGTATCCTTGCCTAGCACGGCTCGCAAAGGCCTGCTTGTAGATCACCGACGAAAGACGCACTCATCTGTGGCCACCATTGAGCACCTGACCCAACGATCGCCGCAGGTATCTGTGGATGAACTGCTGGACGGCTTTTTCCCGTCACAGCGCTTCGGAGCCGTATCTTTCGATTCCTATCAACCCGATCCGGGGCAGCCGTCGCAGACCGCCGCGGTCAAGGCCCTGCGCCACTTCGCAGCAGCCGTGAACACCCCCAAGCCAAGCGGCCTTCGCAAAATCTTCGGGGCAAAGCGCGAGGAGAGCCGCGCAGGCATCTATCTCGATGGCGGCTTCGGGGTGGGCAAAACGCACCTCCTTGCTTCCCTCTGGCATGCCAGCGAAGGAAAGAAGGCTTTCGGAACCTTCGTGGAGTACACAAATCTGGTCGGTGCTTTGTCCTTCAGGCGTACAGTGGACGCGCTGAGCACATACCAACTCGTCTGCATCGACGAGTTCGAGCTGGATGACCCTGGTGACACAGTGTTGATGTCACGGCTGATGCGGGAGCTGGCGGATGCTGGGGTGAAACTTGCAGCAACATCGAACACGCTGCCGGGTTCCCTGGGGGATGGCCGGTTCGCGGCCGTTGACTTCCAGCGCGAGATCCAGGTTCTTTCGGATCAGTTCGACGTGGTCCGGATCGATGGCGAGGATTACCGCCACCGTGGACTTCCGGAAGCCCCCGCACCATTGACCGAACAGCAGGTGCGACGCCGGGCTAGGCATCTGCCGGACGAGGTCACGGTTGCCGAAGACAACTTCGGCGATCTCATCAAGCACCTGGCGGGTGTTCATCCCAGCCGGTACCGGCAGCTCATCGATGGGATAGACGCCGTTGCCTGGCACGAGGTGTACACCATCACCGAGCAGGCGGTGGCACTGCGCTTTGTCGTGCTGGCTGACCGCCTGTATGACCGGGATGTACCGATCCTCGCCAGCGGTATGCCGCTGAGTGACCTTTTCACACCGGAAATGATGTCTGGTGGCTACATGAAGAAGTACTATCGCGCTGTTTCCCGCCTGACCGCCCTGGCCCGCCAGGGAGCGGAAGCAGGCGGCTGAAGCGACCGCGAAGGTTTCCGGCGCGACTTCCGGGATGACAAAGGCGCCGACGCTGTCTCTCGGCAGGGTCGGCGCCTTCTTGTCGTGCTAAAGGCTGACTATCAGGCCGAAGCGTTGGGTGATTCAGCCGGCCGGTCGATGTCCTGACCGTCAATCTCAAGTCCGGTTGCTTTGTCCTTCAACTCTCCGGCCCTGCCTTTGAGCCCGTCAACTACAGACACAGACACCTCCCTTCTTTCCCGTGGAACCTGTTGTTCCACCCACTTTCATCATCATAAGGAGCAGAGAGGAGCCAGCCAAGGGTTTGAGCTTTCGCCCTGAGCGTGATCCGTCTTGCTGGGGGTGCAGCAGTGTGCGAATCTGAAGCGGCCAAGCAGGCACCCGGACGAGGTGCGCCGTACCCGGCCAGTGACAAGACGGCGCTGGAGGAGCGAGCAGACCATGGCGTGGTTTGTACTGGTTGTTTCAGGAGTGCTTGAGGCCGTATGGGCCACCGCGCTTGGGAAGTCTGAGGGATTCAGCAAGCTATGGCCGACGGTGATTTTCGCCGTGGGACTGGTGTTGAGTATGGCTGGTCTTGCATGGGCCATGCGAACGTTGCCGACCGGAACGTCCTACGCGGTATGGGTGGGCATCGGCGCTGCCCTGACGGTCACTTATGCAATGATCTTCGACGGCGAGGCGGCCTCGCTGCTGAAGGTCCTGCTTGTCCTTGGGATAGTCGGCTGCGTTATTGGTTTGAAAGTTCTTCATTGAGCCGAACAGACCCGAGGACAAGGACAGGCTCCCTCCAAAAGGAGGAAGCCTGTCCTGTCGCTGCATGAGAGCGGACGACGGGATTCGAACCCGCGACATCCACCTTGGCAAGGTGGTGCTCTAGCCAGCTGAGCTACGTCCGCGAAAAAGCGCCCCCGTGGAGGCGCTTTGTGTGGGCGATACTGGGATCGAACCAGTGACCTCTTCCGTGTCAGGGAAGCGCGCTACCGCTGCGCCAATCGCCCAGGTCTTGCAATTCACCGTATGGAGGTGGGGACGGGATTCGAACCCGCGTATACGGCTTTGCAGGCCGCTGCCTAGCCACTCGGCCACCCCACCGTGACCCGCCGAAGCGGGATCACCAGCCGGAGCCAGCGAATACAGTGACTTGCGAGCGGACGACGGGATTCGAACCCGCGACATCCACCTTGGCAAGGTGGTGCTCTAGCCAGCTGAGCTACGTCCGCAGAGAAAATTTGCCGGGACTGAAATGAGTTTCCCCACGGTGCCCTGCGTCTTTCCAACGAATAAAAACAATATCGGAGGAACCGGGCTTCGTCCAATTGAGCGGACTTCGGAGCGCCGCGCCCTGCAAGGGGTAGTTCTACGATATAAGCACAGATCAAGCACGCACTTCACGCTCCAGAGCAGGAGTACCCGCGAAGAAGTGTCGGACCGGGATGACACACTTGTTGCATGACCGAGCCGCTCCTCGCACACGCCACCGAACGCGGGCGTATGTATTCCCGATCCGTCACGAGTGATCCCCTGGTTCCTTCGATCACAACCGTCATCTCGCAGGCTCAGAGTTCCTCGCTGGATGGCTGGTTCGGATACATGGCCGCCAGTGCCCTTGCACAGGATCCGCGCCTGGCGTCCTCGCTCGGCAACCCAAGCGAAATGCGGGCAGTCATCAAAGACGCTTCGAAGGCAGCCGAGCGCTACCGTGATGATGCCGCGCGGCGCGGAACACGTGTCCATTACTACTGTGAGCAGGTTGCTCTCCGCGACCTCGGACGGTCCCACCGCCTCGACGAGGCCCGCACGGATCTTGCCCAGCATGGGGAGGATGCCTTCGCTGCCCGTTTCGATGAGTGGTGGGATCTTTACCAGGTAAAGCCGATCGCACCCGAAATTACCGTCTGGAACTCGGAACTGGGCTATGCCGGGACCCTTGACCTGGTGGCCACGATCGCCGGACGCTTATGCGTCGTCGATTTCAAGACCCGCGCCACGGATCGCGATGGCATGGTGAAGCCGTTGGACGAGAAGGTAGTCATGCAGCTCGTTGCTGGTATGAAGGCACAGGAGTCGTTGGTGGACCCGCATGCAGGCACCTGGGAACCCTGGAAATACGGGGAAGATCCTGTTCTGCTGGGTGTGGCGATCGGCCAGACCGAAGTCCGGGCGCATCGGGCAAATCCGGATGTCCTCAAAGAGCACTGGTTCAAGTTCTGCGCCCTGCGGCGGGCGTGGGAAGCCGGCAGCAATGCGGCCGGCGCGGGACGCCCGCTCCTGACCGTTCCTCCGCCGCCGCGGGCCGCTGTTGGGGTGGCTGCGACCAACAGGTTGGAGAGCTCAACCGGCAGTGGCAGCGCCGGACGTCCCCCAGAGGAAGGGAACCGCGACTACGCGCCTCAGGGCGGGGTTCCAGGGCATTCGATGGAGGGTTGAGGATCGCCCTGGCCTAGAATTGACCAGGCATTCTGGACAGAAGGGCGTGGTCGGCGGCTTTCCATTCCCGTCCATGGCGTCGCAGACAATTTCCCAAGCACAGATGAGGATGTTCAACCGGATGACGGTTCTGAGTATCAGAATGATCGGTGATCCCGTACTACGGACGCCTGCGGCGGAAGTGACCGAGTACGGTCCGGACCTGGCGCGGCTGGTGCAGAACATGGTTGAGACCATGCATAGCGTGCGGGGTGCAGGGTTGGCGGCGCCCCAGGTCGGTGTCGGCTTGCGGGTTTTCACTTATGCCGTTGACGGAGAAGAAGGTCATGTCATCAATCCGCGGCTGACGGCTTCCGGCGGGCTGCAGACCGACGATCAGGAGGGCTGCCTCTCTGTGCCGGGCATCGGGTTCCCACTTCCGCGCGCCGAGGAGGTCCTGCTCAAGGGATTCAGCGTGACCGGAGAACCGGTGCAACTCAACGCCACGGGGATGCTTGCGCGCTGCTTCCAGCATGAAACCGATCATCTTGATGGGCGTCTTTACATAGATCGTCTGGCGGGCGAGGACCGCCGCAGCGCCATGCGCGCTATCCGTAACGGACGCTACAGCGACGTCACTCTCGACACCGTATCCAAGCGGTCCGGAAACGTCGGATCAGCGTTCGGCATGAAAGCGTCCCTGCCGGGCAGCCAGGGCGCCGGCGCATGAGAATACTTTTCGCCGGAACGCCTCAGGTGGCAGTGCCGTCCCTGAATGAGCTTCGTTGGGCCGGCCATGAGGTCGCCGCCGTGCTCACACGGGCGGATGCCCTTGTGGGGCGGAAGAAAGTCCTCACGCCGAGTCCCGTTGCCCAGGCTGCAGCCGAGGCAGGTCTGGAGATCATCAAGGCAAACCGTATCGACGAGCCGGTTGTTGAGCGCTTGAAGGCGCTGGACCTGGATGCTGCGGTGATCGTCGCATACGGCGGCCTTGTTCCACCCGCAGCGCTGCAACAACCCCGGTTTGGTTGGATCAACCTCCACTTCTCCCTGCTGCCGTCCTGGCGGGGTGCGGCACCCGTGCAGCACGCGCTGATCAACGGGGATGACATCTCGGGGGCATCCACGTTCCTTCTCGAGGAGGGCCTGGACACCGGGCCGGTGTTCGGGACAGTGACGGAGCCGGTCCGTTCCGAGGACACTAGTGGCGTCCTCCTGGAACGCCTGTCTCAGAGCGGCGCGGTACTTCTTTCCCAGACGCTGGCCGCGCTCGAGCAGGGACGCGCAGTCCCTGTTCCCCAAAGCGGCGAAGTGTCCCTCGCTCCCAAGCTCTCGAGCGCCGACGGAAGAATCCGTTGGTCTGATCCGGCCCTCGCAATCAAGCGCCGGATCAGCGGTGTGACACCGGAACCCGGTGCATGGACCTTGCTGGACGGACAGCGCGTCAAGCTCGGAGTAGTTCTTCTTCATCCCGACATCGGAGAGATTCCTTCGGGCCGCGTTCGTGAAAGGGACGGGGCCGTGCTCGTGGGGACAGGCTCGCATGCGGTCCAACTGACGGAGGTTCAACCTGCAGGCCGTTCTATGCTCGCCGCTGCCGAATGGTTCCGCGGAACTCGCCGAGAGGATCTGATTTTCGAATGACACCTGAATACCGGTCCGGAGAATCAAGCCGTCGCAATGAGCGGGGACGCGAACGCAACAGGTCAGGTGAGCGTAAGTTCTCCGCGACCGCACCGGGAGAACGCACCCGGCGGGCGGATCCGGCCCGCCTCGTGGCTTTCGAAGTCCTGCGGGCTGTCGCGGCCGACGACGCCTATGCGAACCTCGTGCTGCCGACCAGCATCCGCAAGCATCGCCTTGGCCGTCAGGACGCAGGCTTCGCCACCGAATTGGCTTACGGGGCTCTTCGCGGTCAGGGCACGTATGACGCCATCCTCTCGCTGTGTGTCGATCGTCCGCTTGCGCAGCTTGATCCGGCTGTCCTTGATGCGCTAAGGCTAGGCGTCCACCAGTTGATGGCAATGCGCGTCCCCCCGCACGCAGCACTTGACCAGACGGTGGGGCTTGCCAGAGCCGTCATTGGAGCCGGACCATCTTCCCTGATCAATGCCGTACTTCGGAAGGTTTCCCGCAAGTCCTTTGCTGAGTGGCTAGACATGCTCACAGAGGGGGTTGAGGACCCTGTCCGCGTCAGTTCGCTGCGCCATAGCCACCCGGAATGGATCGTCCGCACCATGCGGCAAAGCCTCGTGAATCACGGGCGTTCCGTCGTCGAGATCGACGACCTGTTGGCTGCAGACAATGCCGCGCCCGTCGTCAACCTGGTTGCATTGCCGGGTATCGGAGAACTTGACGAAGCGCTGGAAGCCGGTGCCCGCGCAGGCGAGCTGGTGGCGGATTCAGCGTTGTTCGCCGCCGGCGACGTCGGCCGGCTTGAGTCAGTTCGATCCGGCCGAATCAGAGTGCAGGACGCCGGATCCCAGCTGGTCGCGCGTGCCCTGGCCGCCGTCGAGGTTGATCATCCTCCGGAAGACGGCGAAGAGTGGCTTGACCTGTGTGCCGGTCCGGGTGGTAAGTCGGCCCTGCTGGCCGCGATCGCCGCCCAGCGCGGTTACAGGCTCGTAGCAAACGAACCAGCCGAACACCGTGCAGCGCTCGTCCGGCAAGCCCTTGCCGCAGTGGATCCGGCCGTATGGAGCGTACGTGTGGGTGACGGGCGCAGCATCGGGGAATCCTACCCTGGGGGATTCGACCGCATCCTTGTCGACGCGCCGTGCACCGGTCTGGGTGCGCTCCGCCGCAGGCCTGAGGCCCGTTGGCGCCGCCAGCCCTCCGATCTCGCGGAACTCGGACCCCTGCAGCGGGCTCTGCTCGCGGAGGCCCTCGAAACGGTTCGTCCGGGCGGTGTGGTGGCCTATGTCACCTGCTCGCCGCATCCCGCAGAAACTACGGCCGTCGTTCAGGACAGCCTCCGCGGCAGGGACGGTTACGTGCTTCTGGACGCGGGCCAGGTGCTGGATGGCGTGAGCAAGAGCGGTTCACTCCACGCGGGCCATGAGTCAACGGCGCAACTGTGGCCGCACGTACACGGTACCGATGCCATGTTCCTCGCCCTGATTCGACGGGCAACCTAGCGTTCGAGTCCCGACGGTTCACCCCCAAAGAAAGGTCGAACATTGAGAACCTGCTGCATTCACCCAAGCATCCTGTCGGCGGACTTCGTCAACCTGCAGTCCGAACTCGGACGCATTTCCACTGCGGACGCCGTGCACGTGGACGTCATGGACAACAGCTTCGTTCCCAACCTCACGCTCGGGCTTCCAGTTGTGAAACGGATTCAGGCAGTGAGTCCCGTCCCGCTGGACGTGCACCTCATGATTGACGACGCCGACCGCTGGGCCCCTGAGTATGCCGCCGTGGGTGCCGCTTCAGTCACATTCCATGCCGAAGCGGCTCGGGCACCGATCAGGCTGGCACGGGAATTGCGTTCAGCAGGCACACGCGCGGGTATGGCTCTGCGCCCCGCTACCGCCGTCGAGCCCTATCTGGACATGCTCGGCGAGCTGGACATGCTGCTCATCATGACAGTGGAGCCCGGCTTCGGGGGACAGTCTTTCCTTGATGTGACGCTTCCCAAGATCCGGCGGGCGGCCGAGGCCATCCGCGGCTCAGATTTGCCGCTTGTCATTCAGGTCGACGGGGGTATCACGAAGGACACCATAGTCCGCGCAGCCGAAGCCGGAGCTACGGTTTTCGTGGCGGGGTCTTCGGTCTATGGTGCAGAAGATCCCGCGGAGGCCATCGCGGGGCTCCGGCGGGCAGCGTCTGACCAGCACACCCGGTAGGCATTAGGGCTTAGGCCGGCGGTATGCCGGTCAGGGTGATACGCAGCGCCCGCGTGTCGGCAGCCGCCTGGCGGAGCACGTCCTGGCGTGGGTCGGGTACGGGCAGGAGAGGCAGGCGGGGGAGACTGCGGTAGGCAGCCAGTCTCGCGTGCCCAAGGCACTCGGAGAAAAGCTTTGCGTCGCCGCCCGGCTGTAGGCAGGCAGGATGGTCCGCGTCGAAGAGGACAGCCGCCCGCTCTGCTGCGGTATCGACCAGTGCATCAGCCTGGTTGGCCCTTCGCCGGGCGAACCGCTGCTGGGACCAGCCGCCGGCGGCGGTACGTGACTGGACATAGCGGGTGCCGTTCTTCGAAGCGATGAGGGCTCCCTCCCTTGCAATCCCGACGCCGTAGCCGCCGCGCCGGATCAGGAGCACACCTACGGTGACTGGAACCGACGAAACCCGGATCAGTGCTTCAATCGCCGGCTGCGGCTCGGACGGCATCGGTTCACTGAAGACCTCACTCCGGCTGAGAACAGCAAGGGGAGCGGCGATCTCGGCCCTGCACCCATTTGCGGCCCGCAGGACCACAACGCCGGCCTTGCGATCGGCGTGTTCTGCAGAGAAAGTTCCGTTTCGCTCGCCGAAGCGCTGCACCCAGCCGGCCAGGCGCTCGGGCGTGACCAGCACCGACCGTTTGTCCTGCACGTCGCTTCCTTTCGGACCTGTGGGCATTGGGTGTCAGAGGTTCACAGTAGCCTTGGCACTGTGAACGACCTATTCAGCCTCGACTCCGACGGCTATGGCGAGCCGGCTACCGCCTCGGGGACGGAACGCAACCGGCCACGCAGCCCGCTGCCGGTGCGGATGCGCCCGCGCACGGTCGATGAAGTGGTTGGGCAGCAGCACCTCCTCGGTGTGGGGTCTCCGCTTCGGACCTTGGCGGCAGGGGAGCCGGCCGCACGCACGGGAGCTCCAACGTCCGTCATCCTTTGGGGGCCGCCCGGTACAGGAAAGACCACGCTGGCGCATGTCATTGCGCGCGGTCAGGGCCGCAAATTCGTCGAACTGTCTGCAATAACCGCAGGCGTCAAGGACGTCCGCCGGGTGATGGATGAAGCCCTGTCCAACCGGGACCTGCACCGCATCACAACAGTTCTTTTTCTGGATGAGATCCACCGTTTCAATAAGGCGCAGCAGGATGCGCTGTTGCCCGGCGTCGAGAACGGCTGGGTAGTACTCATTGCGGCCACTACGGAGAACCCGTCGTTCTCGGTTGTCTCCCCGCTGCTGTCCCGTTCCCTTCTGCAGACGCTGAAGCCGCTCACTGAAGAGGACATCAGTGCACTGCTGCAACGCGCCGTGGAGGACCCGCGCGGCCTGGCAGGAGAAGTCGCGCTCGAGGAGGATGCGCTGGCGCACCTGGTGAGGTTAGCCGCCGGCGATGCCCGTCGGGGACTGACGGCACTTGAGGCAGCTGCCGGCGTCGCATGCTCCGCGGTATCGGAACAGGGACCGGACGAGGATGAAGACGAGGAAGCGGAAGAGGCATCGGCGAGCGAAGGAGCCCACCCTGGACCTGTCCGCATCACGCTCCAGCATGCCGAAAAAGCTGTTGACGTCGCTGCCTTGCGCTATGACCGCGCAGGGGACCAGCACTATGACGTGGTCAGCGCCTTCATCAAGTCCCTGCGCGGTTCAGATGTGGATGCCGCGCTGCACTACCTGGCCCGCATGCTGGAATCCGGCGAAGACCCCCGCTTCGTGGCACGCAGACTGATGATCTCCGCGGCGGAGGACGTCGGGATGGCAGATCCCACTGCGCTCCAGACAGCGGTTGCAGCGGCACAGGCCGTTCAGCTGATTGGAATGCCGGAGGGCCGCATCATCCTCGCGGAAGCTGTCGTGCATATTGCCACCGCACCGAAGTCAAACGCCGCCTACAACGGAATCAATCGGGCTATCGCCGATGTTCGGGCGGGAAAGGGGCAGGGCATACCCGCGCACCTTCGGGACGCCCACTATCCCGGCGCACGGCAACTGGGCCACGGGAAAGGGTACGTTTATTCACATGATGAACCCCATGGAATCGCGAGCCAGCAGTATGCACCGGATGACCTCGTGGGCACCGACTACTACGTTCCGACTGACCGGGGTACCGAACGGACAGTTTCCGCGCGGCTGGAGAAACTTCGCGCCATTATTCGGAACCGCTGAGCACTGCTAGGATAGTGCGTTGACTGGCAAGTCGCGGCTCATCCATGCCCGCTACCCGCAGATCTGAATTTTCTCAGATCCCTTGGGCAGCAGCACCAGTGAGAACCCGCGGACTGTAGTACCGGAAAAGCGGCCCCTTCCGGCTCTCCGAACGTGGAGGCCAGCGACACCAAAGAGCTCGCGGCGTTCGCCGTCGTGAGCTGCTTCGCCGCAAAACAGTGAAAGGTAAACGTGGCTAACAACACACGTGCCCGCCGCAAGGTCCGCATCTCGCGGGCCCTCGGCATTGCTCTGACCCCGAAGGCCGAGAAGTACCTGGAGCGTCGTCCGTACGCACCGGGACAGCACGGCCGCTCCCGCCGCAAGCAGGACAGCGACTACGCAGTACGCCTGCGCGAAAAGCAGCGTCTGCGCGCGCAGTACGGTATCCGCGAAGCGCAGATGGCCCGCGTCTTCGAAGAGGCCCGCCGTACAGCTGGCCTGACCGGTGAGAACCTCATCGAACTGCTCGAAATGCGCCTTGACGCACTTGTGCTGCGTGCGGGTTTCGCACGCACCAGCGCCCAGGCACGCCAGCTCGTGGTTCACCGTCACATCATGGTCGACGGTGCACGCGTGGACCGTCCGTCGTTCCGCGTCAAGGAAGGACAGCTCATCCACGTGCACAGCCGCAGCGAGACCATGGTTCCGCTGCAGGTTGCCGCAGCAGGCGCTCACCGCGATGTGCTTCCGGCAGTTCCCGCGTATCTTGACGTTCAGATTGAGAAGCTCCAGGCCCGCCTGGTCCGCCGCCCCAAGCGCTCGGAGGTCCCTGTGACCTGTGAAGAGCAGCTCGTGGTGGAATACTACGCCCGCTGATCCAACGCCGAATTCGGCGTGTCGGCAGTACAACTGAACATCAGTTACCCAAGAGCCCGCGGCGCACGCCGCGGGCTCTTGAGTAGGTAAGGTACATAGGGAATCGCGGGCGCCTGCCCGCTCTGCGCGAGGACTAAGGAGTTGTTCACGAATGTCAGGTGGAGATATCGCCGGGCTGATTGCCGCCGGAGTCTTTGCGATCCTGGTCGCGCTGCTTGCCATCCCGGTGTGGAAGCTTGGCAAGGTTTTCGATGAGCTTCGCCAGGCCATCCGGTCCGTGAGCGAGGGCACCACTCCGCTCATCGATGAGGTCACCAGCACGGTGTCGACAACCCATCAACAGTTGAAGAACGTTGACGGGATCACCTCAAATGTGTCGGACGCCTCGGCCAACATCTCCGCGCTGTCGTCGCTGGTCGCAGCCACAGTGGGATCCCCGCTCATCAAGGTGGCGGCGTTCTCCTACGGGGTGCGCAACGCATTCGCCTCAAGACGGAAGCCGGCCTCCCGCCGTCGTAGTCGTTGATCGATACCTCACCTACAAGACGCACTTACAACAGACGAGGAATTCTTGATGATCAAGAGGGTTTTCTGGCTCGCGGCAGGTGCCGCTATCGGGGTCATAGCGGTACGCAAGGTATCTGCGATGAAGTCGGCTGTCGGTCCCGAGGGACTGAACCGTGCTGTCGCGCAGCTGACTGACAGCGTCGCCGACTTCGCCGACGTATTCCGGCAGGGAATGCTGGAGCGCGAGACCGATCTGCGTGCTGCGCTAGGCGTTGATACCGAGCACCGTTCCTGATCCCTGAATCACCCGAAACCGCCGCTGCGCCCGTCCGCGCGCAACACCGAAGGATTCCCATGAAGTCCCAAGAGATCGCCCGCCGCTGGCTCGACTACTTTGAACGCCAGGGACACACCCGCGTGCCGTCGGCCTCCCTGGTGTCCAGCGACCCGTCACTGCTGTTCACTGTTGCCGGTATGGTTCCCTTCATTCCCTACCTGACTGCACGCGAGGTGCCACCCTACAACCGAGCGACGAGCATCCAGAAGTGCATCCGTACCGCGGACATTGAGGAAGTGGGCAAGACCGCCAGGCACGGCACGTTCTTTCAGATGTGCGGAAACTTCTCCTTCGGCGACTACTTCAAGCAGAACGCCATACGCATGGCGTGGGAGCTGCTGACAAGCAGTGTGGAAGACGGCGGCTTTGGACTGGCTGCCGACCGGTTGTGGGTCACGGTGTACCAGGACGACGACGAGGCCCTGGCCATCTGGCGGGACGAAGTGGGATTCCCAGCCGGACGAATCCAGAAGATGGGGAAGAAAGACAACTACTGGAACACCGGCCAGCCTGGCCCCGGCGGGCCGTGCTCTGAAATCTTCTACGACCGCGGGCCGGAGTACGGCAGGGACGGCGGACCGGAGGCGGACGAAGACCGTTACATCGAAATCTGGAACCTCGTGTTCATGCAGTACCGGCTCTCGGCCGTGCGCAGCAAGGATGATTTCGACATCGCGGGTGAACTGCCCAAGAAGAATATCGACACCGGCCTGGGCCTGGAGCGCCTGGCAATGGTGCTGCAGGGCGTAGAAAACATGTACGAGACCGATCAGGTTCGCCCTGTATTGGACAAGGCTGCGGAACTGTCCGGCCGCGAGTACACCAGTGCAGAATCCGACGACGACCCGCACCACCAGGACGACGTGCGGATGCGTGTCGTGGCCGACCACATCCGTTCAGCCCTGATGCTGATCACCGACGGTGTGACGCCGTCCAATGAAGGCAGGGGCTACGTCCTTCGACGGCTGATACGCCGGGCGGTGAGGGCGATGCGCCTGCTGGGGGTTGAGAAGGCGTGTCTGCCGGAGCTCCTGCCCGTTTCCCGGGACGCCATGAAGGGTGTCTACCCGGAGGTCGAGCGGGACTTCGAACGCATCAGCCGGATCGCCTATGCGGAAGAGAAGGCGTTCCTGCGCACCATCGCTTCCGGCACGGCCCGCCTCGAGGAAGCCGTCCGCGAGTCAAAGAGCGCGGGCCGGAACCTGTCCGGCGAGGACGCATTCAGCCTGCATGACACCTACGGGTTCCCCATCGATCTCACCCTTGAAATGGCTGAGGAAGCCGGCGTGAAAGTCGACGCCGAAGGGTTCCGCGCACTGATGCTCGAGCAGCGCGAGCGGGCGCAGGCTGACGCGCGCGGCAAGAAGGCCGGGCACGCTGACATGACGGTTTTCAACGAGCTGCTCACAACTGGTGAGACGGTATTCACCGGGTACGACGAATTGACCAGTGAGGCTGTGGTGCGGGGCATCATCAGCAACGGAGCGTCAATTCCCGCCGCGCGTCAGGGCGAGGAAATCGAACTGATCCTCGACCGGACCCCGTTCTACGCCGAGGCCGGTGGACAGGCCGCGGATGTCGGCCTGATCACGGGGAACGGCTTCACCGTGGAGGTCACGGACGTCCAGAGGCCAATCAAGGGATTGAACGTTCACCGTGCGCTTGTCCGCGAGGGCGAAATCACGCAGGGTGCGCCTGTTACCGCAGCCGTGGACCGTCAACGTCGCCATGCGGGTGAACAGGCACACTCGGGAACACATATTGTCCACGCTGCGCTCCACCAGGTCCTCGGCCCCGACGCGCTGCAGCGCGGTTCGTTCAACAAGGCCGGATACTTGCGGTTCGACTTCTCCTGGGGAGAGGGCATCAGCACGGCAGCCCGCTCTGAGATCGAAGAAGTCTCGAACCTCGCTATCCGCAGCAACCACACCGTCGAAACGAAGGTGATGGGCCTCGATGAAGCCAAGGCACTAGGCGCAACGGCGCTGTTCGGGGAGGCATACGGAGACAGGGTGCGCGTCGTCGAAATCAATGGCGAGTGGTCGCGCGAATTGTGCGGCGGCACCCACGTCGACTCAACGTCGCTCATCGGTACGTTGACACTGCTCGGGGACCAGTCGGTGGGATCCGGCAACCGCCGTGTCGAGGCCCTCGTCGGCATGGACGCTTTCCGGCACGCTGCCGCTGAGCGCGCTCTGGTTACCGAGCTCTCGGAAATGTTGAAGGTGCCCTCCCCGCAGCTTCCGGAGCGCCTCGGCGCAACCCTGAACCGGCTCAAAGCAGCCGAGAAGGAACTGGAGCGCCTGAGGAAGGAACAGCTGTCGAACGCCGCCGCCTCGCTCGTCGCTACCGCCCAGGACCTTGCCGGCGTGCGCTTAATCATCCACGACGCCGGCACCGTCGGCAGTGCGGACGATCTCCGCAATCTCGCGCTCGATTTGCGGGGACGCCTCGGCTCAGGAGCCGCTGCGGTTGCTGTGGCCGGAGTCAGCAAGGACCGTCCGGTGGTCCTCGTCGTCACCAACGAGGAAGCACGCGCAGCAGGGGTGAAGGCCGGTGCGCTCGTGCGTACCGCTGCAGGTATCCTCGGCGGCGGGGGCGGCGGCAAGGACGACATGGCGCAGGGCGGCGGATCCGATCCGGCTAAGGTTCAGTCGGCGCTGGAGTCCATCCGCGCCGCCGTGGCGGCCAGGTAGCAGGACCTCCTTCCATCGTGGCATCCGGAGAGTACCCTCGAGGGGTCAAGATCGGCGTGGACGTCGGCATGGTTCGCGTGGGAGTTGCGGCCAGTGACAGAGACGGTCTGATCGCCACGCCCGTCTGCACTCTCAATCGGGATTCGCGGAAGAACAGGGACTTGCGCCTGCTTCTCAGGAACATTGTGGAGCTGGCAGCCGTTGAAGTATTCGTTGGGCTGCCACGCAACCTGAGCGGGACCGAGTCCGCGTCAACGGCCATGGCACGCAGTTACGCGGCGACCCTTGCCGGCATGATCTCCGAAGCCCACATGGACGTGCCGGTGCGATTGATCGACGAGCGGCTCTCCTCCGTTTCGGCCCATAGGTCGCTTCGGCAGGCTGGCTTGAACAGTCGTCAACACCGTAAGGTAGTAGATCAGGTGGCAGCCGTGGAGATCCTTCAACATGCCATCGACATGCAACGTAACCTTGAGCGGGATGTGGGGGAGCCGGTCGTTCAGGACCGGCGGCGAAGTCTTGATCCGCCGTCGGCCTCATCTGAGGAGTCAGACATTTCGCAAACCTACAGTGGGAGGAAAGAGGAGCAGTGAGCCATCGTCATCCTCCTTTCCCGGCAGCAGACCACGGAGCTGAACAGCACCCCGACGATCATTTCGAGGAGCATTACCCGGTGCACCCCGAGCCAGTCGAGCAGTTTTTCGAAGCAGACCTCCCGTCCCGCCGCAACCGCCGGCCCTCCAAAGCGCGCCAGCGCCGCCGGAGGCGCAGGACCATCGTCATGCTGGTGGTCGTCCTTGGATTCGTCGGAGTAGTGGTCGCCGTCGCCATGTTCCTCAGGAGCCTCCTCGGTGTAGGGGAAGTTACTGATTACGCGGGCCCGGGAACGGGGTCGGTGACCTTTACAGTCGACGCCGGCGCCGGACCGCTGCTCGTCGGTAACAGTCTGGAGCAGCAGGACATCGTTGCCAGCGCAGACGAATTCCTCAACGCTTTTTCCTCTGTTGCCGACGGTCGCGTGATCCAGCCCGGCGACTACGAGTTGAAATACCAGATGAGTTCCGAGGAAGCAGCGAAAGCGCTGCTTGCAGACGCTGATTCCAAGGTGCACTATGCTGCCGTGGCCAGGGATTTGAGGCAGAACGAGGTCTTCGACATCCTGGCCGAGTCAACCGGGATACCGCGTGAGGAATTTGAGGCGTTAGCCGAGGATCCAACACAGTTCGGCATTCCCGAACAGTCACCCAGCCTGGAAGGGTATCTCTATCCCGGCGAGTACCGCTTCGATCTTGATGTAACCGCCACTGAAGTGATCCAACAGATGGTCGACAACACCAAGGCGGCCCTTGAGGATGCAGGAGTCACCGACCCAGCCGAGCAGTACCGCATCCTGACTATCGCGAGCATCGTCCAGGCCGAGGCCGGCCAGGCCGATTACGCGCAGGTAGCCGGCGCCATCATGAACCGACTGGGTCCGGACAATACGGAGACAAACGGTCTGATCCAGTCTGATGCGACCGTGACCTATGGGCTTGGACGCAAGAGCTACAACCTGACGCCTGAGGAAAAGGCCGACACCTCGAACCCCTACAACACGTACGCCAACGAGGGACTGCCTGTCGGTCCTATCGGGTCACCCAGCGCGGAAGCGATCGAGGCTGCGGTCAACCCAGCCGATGTGCCCTACTACTACTGGGTAACCGTCAACCTGGACTCCGGAGAAACCAAGTTCTCGGAAACGCTTGCCGAACATGCACGGTATGTCGCGGAGTACCAGGCGTGGTGCGCTGACAATGTCGGAAGGTGCGAATAGGTGGTTCCCGATCAGACGCCGGCCCAGTACCGGGCCGGCGTTATCGGCCAACCCATCGCGCATTCGAAATCACCGCTCCTTCACAGCGCTGCCTACGCCTTCCTGGGTCTTGACTGCAGTTACACGGCAATCGACACTTCGCCGGATTCGCTCAAGGACAGGGTGGCTGAGGTCAGGGCGAATCCTGCCTGGCGCGGGCTGTCTGTCACCATGCCTCACAAGGCTGCTTCCCTGCCGCTTATGGATGAGCTTGGGCCAGGGGTCGCTGAACTCGGGGTAATCAATACCGTGCGCGCTGTTGGGGCGGGCCAACAGCGGCGTCTGATCGGCTACAACACCGACATCGACGGGATCGTCCGTGCGGTACGCCACGCCGGCGCCGGGTCCCCGAAGGAGGCCCTGGTGCTCGGTGGCGGCGGGACGGCCTCAGCGGCTGTCGCTGCGCTGGCACGCATGGGAGTCGAGCGGGCGCAGATCTGCGCCAGATCACCGCAGAAGGCAGAATCCCTGGCTGAACTCGGTCGGCGGCTCGGTATCGCCGTGAAGCTCAGCGGGTTCAGCGAAGCCGCAGAGCTCTGCGGAAGCTCGTCGCTGGTGATCTCTACGCTGCCGCCGCACGGGGCGGATGAGCTTGCCGGCGCACTGGGTGCGGCAGCAGCGCGAGACGATGCTGGACTGCGGAGTGACTCCGACCCTCGCGTACTTCTCGACGTGGCCTACGACCCTTGGCCCAGCGCCCTGGCCCGGGCGTGGTCCTCGCTTGGCGGCGTCATTGTTCCAGGCCTTGAGATGCTCCTCTACCAGGCTGTGGAGCAGGTGAAACTCTTCGCCGGGGATGCCTTTCGAGAGGAGTCCGCTGTCATAAATGTGATGTGTGACGCGGTGGGGGCGCCCCGGCGCTAGCGGCGCCCTTGGGCCGTGGCAGGATGGACGTATGTTGCGTTGGTTGACGGCCGGGGAATCCCACGGCCCTGCTCTGGTCGGAATCATCGAGGGAATGCCCGCGGGCGTTGAGATCACCAGTGAGGCTATCCAGTCCGCTCTGGCCCGTCGCCGGCTCGGCTATGGCCGCGGCGCCCGCATGAAATTCGAACAGGACGAAGTGCGGATTGTCGGGGGAGTCCGCCACGGACTGACCCAGGGTGGCCCGGTGGCCATCGAGGTGGGAAACACCGAATGGCCCAAGTGGGAACAGGTCATGTCGGCGGATCCGGTGGATGCAGGAGTACTGCAGGAATCCGCGCGTAACGCACCTCTAACCCGGCCCCGGCCCGGCCACGCGGATTTCACCGGCATGCAGAAGTATGGTTTCGATGAGGCGCGGCCGGTGCTTGAACGCGCCAGTGCAAGGGAGACGGCCGCTCGCGTAGCGTTGGGCGCCGTTGCAGCCCAATTCCTGTCGTCCCTCGGCATCGAGCTCGTCAGCCACACCGTCGGTGTGGCGTCCGTCGCCGTTCCGGAAGGATCCGAACTGCCGGGCCCCCGGGACGTCCTGGCACTGGATGAAGATCCCCTGCGCTGCTTTGACCGCGAAACCTCAACCGCAATGGTGGCCGAAGTGGATGCCGCCCACAAGGACGGGGAGACACTCGGTGGGGTGGTCGAGGTGCTCGCCTACGGGCTTCCCCCCGGACTGGGAAGCTATGTCCACTGGGACCGCCGGCTCGACGCCCGCCTCGCGGGTGCGCTGATGGGTATTCAGGCCATCAAGGGCGTTGAGGTGGGCGACGGCTTCGAGACTGCCCGGCGGCGGGGCTCGGCGGCGCATGATGAGATCGTGCGGGAACAGTCCGGGCGGATCGGGCGCACAACCAACAGGGCAGGCGGGATCGAGGGCGGTATGAGCATCGGTGATGTCCTGCGCGTGCGAGCAGCCATGAAACCCATCGCAACGGTTCCGCGAGCCCTCCAGACAATCGATGTAAGTACCGGTGACGCCGCCAGGGCTCACCACCAGCGTTCCGATGTGTGTGCTGTGCCCGCGGCGGGTGTAGTCGCCGAAGCCATGGTTGCCCTGGTCCTCGCAGAAGCCGTGACGGAGAAGTTCGGGGGCGATTCTGTGGCGGAAACGAAGCGCAACGTCAATTCATACCTGGAGAGTATCCCGGCGTCCCTGAATTCGGTTGCGCCCTGATGCATCCGGCGGCCCATAAACCGCTGGTGCTCATCGGGCTCATGGCCACGGGAAAATCGACCGTCGGGCGTCGGATCGCTTCCAGGCATGGCTGGCGATTCGTCGATACGGACGCAGCGATCGTCGACCGCCATGGCCCGATTCCCGCCATTTTTGCTGAAGTCGGCGAACCGGGCTTCCGGCGACTCGAGGCCGGCATCGTGTCTGAGGTCCTCACGGCAGCGGAACCAGGCACAGTCATTTCCCTCGGGGGAGGAGCGGTCCTCAACGAAGGGACGCGGCGGCTTCTTGGATCAGCTTTCGTGGTCTTCCTCGACGCGGACCTTTTGACCGTCCTGCCGCGGCTCAGCGGCGACACCGGCAGGCCGTTGCTGGCCCAGGACCCGGGCGAGACCTGGGCGCGGCTTGAGCAGGAGCGCCGTCCTCTCTACGAAGCTCTGGCAGACACGGTGATAGATACTCGGAATGCGTCCGAAGAAGCAGTTGCCGACCGTCTCGAAATCCGCCTGCGAAACCACATTCTTACTGAAGATAAGGACCAACGGCCATGACCGCTGAACCTACTGCCATCCGCATCTCGGGAAGTTCCGCGGCGGAGAACTACGACGTCGTCGTCGGGCATGGCCTGCTGGACCGGCTCTCACCGCTGCTCGGCGAGCGGGTCCGGCGTGTCCTGGTGGTTCACCCCCGCGCCCTGCGATCCACAGGAGATACCGTTCGGGAGCAGTTGGCCGGAGATGGATTCACTGCGGTCACAGCAGAGATTCCGGACGCCGAAGAAGGCAAGCACATCCAGGTGGCCGCATTCTGCTGGCAGGTACTCGGCCAGAACGATTTCACGCGGTCCGATGCCATCGTGGCTGTCGGTGGAGGTGCGGTCACCGACGTCGCCGGCTTCGTTGCCGCGACCTGGCTGCGCGGGGTCAAGGTCGTGCACCTGCCCACCACCCTGCTCGGCATGGTGGACGCCGCCGTTGGCGGTAAGACCGGGATCAACACCGCCGAGGGCAAAAACCTGGTCGGGTCCTTTCATCCGCCGGCGGGAGTTTTCGCCGATCTGGACGCTCTTCAGACACTTCCGGCCAATGAATTGATCACCGGCATGGCCGAGGTTGTGAAGTGCGGATTCATTGCGGACCCCCGAATCCTCGAGCTGCTGGAGTCGGACCCCGAAGCGGTCAAGGACCCCATCAGCGGCGCCGTACGCGAACTCGTAGAGCGTTCAATCGCTGTGAAGGCTGCTGTGGTTTCCGAGGACCTCAAGGAGTCCGGCCGGCGCGAATTCCTGAACTACGGGCACACGCTGGCGCACGCAATCGAACTGGCGGAACGCTACTCCTGGCGGCACGGAGCCGCCGTCTCGGTAGGCCTCGTCTTCGCAGCGGAACTGTCTCGGATGGTTGGCCGCCTGGATGATGCCACAGCAGACAGGCACCGCTCGATCCTGGAAACGCTTGGCCTTCCCGTGACGTACCGGCGTGACCGCTGGGCAACGCTTTTGGACGGCATGCGGCGGGACAAGAAGGCGCGGGGTGACCTGCTGCGGTTCGTGGTGCTCGATGACGTTGCCCGGCCTGGAATTCTTGAGGTCCCGGACACATCACTCCTCTTCGCCGCGTACCAGGAAATCGCTTCCTGATCCGGTTACCGCGGGCAGGGTAGACTGGTCTTCGGTCTTTTGGCGGGCAGTTCCTGAACAGTCCGGTACTGCGCCTGCTGCGACGTAAGCCAAACATCAGTGAATCGACGAAAGAGAATCCGTGGCTACCACGAATGACATCAAGAACGGCACTGTTCTCAAGCTTGAGGGAAACCTCTGGAATGTGCTTGAGTTCCAGCACGTGAAGCCGGGCAAGGGCGGCGCATTTGTCCGTACGAAGCTCCGCAACATCCTGTCCGGCAAGGTCGTCGACAAAACCTTCAACGCCGGGCTCAAGATCGAAACTGCCACCGTGGACCGCCGCGACTACCAGTACCTGTACAAGGACGGCGACGACTTCGTGTTCATGGACACGACGGACTATGACCAGATCACCGTTCCCGGCGCTACCGTGGGCAGTGCGGAAAATTTCATGCTCGAAAGCCAGATGGCGACCATCGCCATGCACGAGGGTTCGCCGCTCTACCTCGAACTGCCGCCGTCAGTGGTCCTTGAAATTACTTACACAGAGCGAGGGCTGCAGGGAGATCGCTCTACCGGCGGCACCAAGCCGGCCACCGTTGAAACCGGGTACGAGATCCAGGTGCCCCTTTTCCTGGAAACCGGGACCAAAGTGAAGGTCGACACCCGCTCCGGTGAGTACCTGGGACGCGTCAACGAGTGAGCGCCCGGAGCAAGGCGCGGCGCAGGGCCATGGATATCCTGTTCGAGGCCGAGCAGAGGTCCGTTTCTCCCCTGGAAGCACTGCAGGCACGCCGCGAGAAAACGGACACCGTCATCAATGAGTACTCGGTGGAGATCATCGAAGGCGTGATGGCCCACGGCACGCAGATCGATGAGTTCCTCGGCACGTATTCGCAGGGGTGGACGCTTGATCGAATGCCCGCGGTGGACCGTATGATTCTCAGGGTCGGCACCTGGGAACTGCTGTACAACGAGGATGTTCCGGACACCGTCGCTGTGAGCGAGGCTGTGCAGCTGGCAACCATGTTGTCGACCGATGAGTCGCCCACGTTCATCAACGGCTTGCTGGGCAGGCTCCAGCAGCTCAAACCCACGCTGCTGGCGTAGTTTCCAGCTGCCCGGACCGGAAGTCTGCGCCGGGAACTCAGACCCTGCGCGCTGACGCCGCGTTGAGGATCCGGCGGCGGGCCGCGTCCAGTTCGTGTAGGAGGTGGACCTCCAGTTGCGGATCATGCGTGGCCGCGTGGCCCGCGCGGAGACGCTGGCGCACAAAGGCCAGACGGACGCCGGTGTTGATGAATTGCTTCATACCAGGACCCGCGCCGACGGCCCGCGCCCACGCCATCGCCGATGACCGACCGCGCGGCGCCGCCACCATTTCCAACTCCTGATTGGTGAGCCAACCGGCACCGGAGTACTCCGCCAGGCGCTGATATGTCACTGCCCGTTCAGCGCGGCGCAAACCAAGCACGACTGCGATCACCACGAGGAATAGCGGCACCTGAACCAGGAAATAGAACGAGAAGAAGTCGGTGAACAGGACCACCAGGCCGCCGTTCCACAGCATGTGACCGGCGATGGCGGGAAGCAGGCCGATAGCAAACGCACCCAGCAGCCGGCCCTTCCCACGGCCTTTCGCGACGACCATCCCGAGGACAACTCCCAGCGCACCGGTGAACATCACATGGGCGAACGGTGAGAACAGTCCCCGCATCACAAACACCGTGATGAGTCCGCCGAGCCCTGCAGGGTCAGTGATCGCCGATCCGAAGTAGAGGATATTTTCGGTGAACGCGAAGCCCGCGGCGACAGTTCCGGCATAGACCATCCCGTCCACCGGCCCGTCAAAATGGGTGCGTCGGGACAGAGCAAGAATCAGTACGCCGAGACCCTTGGCTGCTTCTTCCACCAGCGGAGCCTGGAAGACAGGACCGATGATGTCGGGACTCGTTCCCTCCAGCCCTACGCTCAAAAGCGCCGTGACGACGGGCCCTAGCAGGAGCGTGACAGCCACCGACATTCCTGCTCCCCAGAGGAAAGCGAAAGTCAGGGCGCCCCGCGGTTCCGGGTCCCACCGGTCCACCCAGCGGATGCCGGCCAGGCAGATTGCCAGCGGCACCAGTGCAAGAGCGGCGCACAGAACCAGTGCAGCCGCCCCCAACTGCACCGTCACGAGCACCGCCACTCCACCAAGAATGAGGGCCGCAAAAACGAGCAGCAAACCATTGACGACGGCGGCGCGCACCGGACGGGAGTGCTCCCTGCCAAGTGATTCCATTCCGGGGGGCAGGTGGGCAGGCGACGGAATCGGTGGCCCCGGACTTACCTGCTGCCACATTCCCAGCGGCGGCTGTGCCGCCGGTTGTACCGTCCGACGTGGCTCCGAGTAGGGGCGCCCGGCGTTCATACTCATCCCCACAGGATAGGCGGTGGGGCGGCTGTGATAGTTTTGAACGCGCAGCCCAACCCTTTAAAGGCCGTCCCGTGAGGCGGAGAAGGAGGACGCGTTCCATGAGTGTACCCAGCCCTCACACCGGAGGCTCCGTGTTCCGCACGGTCCTCGGTGACGCTGATATCGATCGTGCCCTGACGCGGATCGCGCACGAAATCCTCGAAGCCAACAAGGGCGCAGAAGACCTCGTACTGCTGGGCATTCCCCGCCGCGGTTTTCCCATCGCGCAAAGGCTCGCCCGCAAGATCGCGCGCACCGATCCCACCGTGAACCCCGAGCGCATGGTCGGACGCCTCGATGTCACGATGTTTCGTGACGACCTCCGCAAGCACCCCACCCGCCCGCCCGGTCCCACAAAGCTTCCGCCTTCCGGCATCGACGACAAGGTTGTCGTGCTGGTGGATGACGTGCTCTACTCCGGCCGCACGATCCGGGCAGCGCTTGACGCAATCGTCGACGTCGGAAGACCCCGAATTGTCCGTCTGGCCGTTCTGGTGGACCGCGGGCACCGCGAGCTCCCCATTCGAGCGGATCACGTTGGAAAGAACCTTCCCACCTCCTCCGCAGAAAAAGTTCGTGTGCGGATCAGCGAAATCGATTCCGTCGACGAAGTAGTCATTGAAGGACCGGCATGAAGCACCTCCTGTCGACCGAGAACCTGACGGGAACGGAAGCTATCCGGATCCTCGACACTGCCGAAGAAATGGCGGTTGTCGGTGAGCGGGAAGTGAAGAAGCTGCCGGCGCTACGTGGACGGACCGTCGTAAATCTCTTCTTCGAGGACTCGACACGGACCCGTATCTCTTTCGAAGCCGCAGCGAAGCGGCTGTCCGCTGATGTGATCAACTTCGCTGCGAAGGGCTCCTCGGTTTCCAAGGGCGAGTCACTCAAGGACACGGCGCAGACCCTTGAGGCGATGAGTGCCGATGCCGTGGTCATCAGGCACTGGGCATCCGGGGCTCCCGCCCGGCTTGCTGCCTCGGACTGGATCGACGCCGCCGTGATCAATGCGGGCGATGGAACCCACGAGCATCCCACCCAGGCGCTGCTCGATGCCTTCACACTCCGCAGGCACTGGTCGAAGATCGCCGGACGCCCATCCCTCGGTGAAGACCTGCGGGGGCTGCGGATCGCGATTGTGGGTGACGTTCTGCACTCGCGGGTAGCCCGCTCCAACCTCTGGCTGCTCACCACCCTCGGTGCGGAGGTGACCCTCGTGGCGCCTCCGACCCTGCTGCCCGTCGGTATCGATACCTGGCCCTGCAGGGTCAGCTTCGACCTTGACGAGGTACTGGCGACCGGTCCGCACGCGGTCATGATGCTCCGGGTTCAAGGCGAGCGGATGAACGCTGCCTTCTTCCCCTCGACCCGTGAATACGCCCGCACCTGGGGCTTCGACGATGAGCGGCTGGCAGCGCTGGAGGCCTCCGCCGGCAAGGACACCATCATCATGCATCCGGGCCCCATGAACCGGGGCCTCGAGATTTCCTCAGCTGCGGCTGATTCTCCCCGTTCAACCGTGCTTGCCCAGGTGCGCAACGGCGTATCCGTCCGGATGGCCGTTCTCTACCTGCTGCTGTCGGGCGATGATTCCGCGCAGCCCACACCCGCCCAGGAGGCAATAACAGTATGAGTACCAGCTACCTGATCAAGGGCGCCACCATCGCCACGGGGGAGGCCGGTGTGGACGTACTGGTTTCAGATGGACGCATAGCTGACCGAGGGCGATCCCTTTCAGCTGCCGGCGCCGTCGTTCTTGATGCCGACGGGTTGATCCTGCTACCCGGAATGGTGGATATCCACACACACCTTCGGGAACCGGGACGCGAAGATGCGGAGACAGTGGAGTCCGGTACCCGGGCAGCTGCGCTGGGGGGCTATACAGCCGTGCACGCGATGGCCAACAGCATGCCCGTGGCAGACACCGCTGGCGTGGTTGAGCAGGTTCATGCACTTGGGAGGCGCGCCGGCTGGGTAGACGTACGTCCGGTTGGTGCTGTCACAGTCGGGCTTGCCGGGGAGAGGCTCGCGGAGCTCGGCGCGATGGCGGAGTCGCGTGCCAGGGTCAGGGTATTTTCCGACGACGGCATCTGTGTGTCAGATCCGGTGCTGATGCGGCGCGCACTGGAATACGTGAAGGCGTTCGACGGCGTAGTCGCCCAGCACGCGCAGGAGCCGAGGCTCACTGAGGGCGCACAGATGAATGAGGGCGCCGTCTCTGCAGTCCTCGGGCTGGCGGGTTGGCCGGCGGTTGCCGAGGAAAGCATTATTGCGCGTGACGTCCTGCTGGCGCAGCACGTTGGTTCACGGCTCCACGTCTGCCATGTTTCAACTGCGGGGTCGGTTGACATCATCCGATGGGCGAAACAGCGCGGCGTGAAGGTGACCGCAGAAGTCACGCCGCACCACCTGTTGCTGACCGACGAACTTGTCCGTTCCTGGGATCCCGTCTACAAGGTGAACCCGCCGCTGCGCACGAACGACGACGTCACGGCTCTCCGCGAGGCGCTGGCTGACGGAACCATCGACGTCGTCGGCACTGATCACGCGCCGCACCCCTCCGAACACAAGGAGTGCGAATGGGCGCAGGCCGCAATGGGCATGACGGGCCTGGAAACTGCTCTGTCCGTCGTGCAGCACAGCATGATCGAGACCGGACTCATGGATTGGTCGCGTTTTGCCGATGCGACGTCCATTCTCCCTGCGCGCATCGGCAGGGTGGAGACGCAGGGAAGACCGCTGGAGGTTGGCGAGATGGCAAATCTCACACTGGTGGATCCAGCAGCCCGGTGGACGGTCGATCCCCATAAGATGGCTACCAAGGGCCGTAACAGTCCCTTCGCCGGCCTTGAGTTGCCAGGCGCCGTCGTCGCAACCTTCTTCGCGGGGCATCCGACCGTGCTCGAAGGGCGGCTCAACACACCGCATCCCGATGCACAAGGGGAATGAAGCGTGGACGTAGCAACAACCGCGGTCGTCATCTCACTGATTGCGATCGTGCTGGTGGTGGGACTGATGGCCCTTGGCTGGCGCAATCGCCAGCTGCGCCAGCAGGGGCTGCAGGCTCCTGCCGGTCTTCCCGGCAATCCCGGGACACCGCTCTATGCTGCGGAAGGGCAATACGTGGTCACCACCACCGGCGGTGACTGGCTTGACCGCGTCACAGCCCATGGTTTGGGCAATAAGGCAACAGCGACCGCAGCCGTGTATGCGCACGGTCTCCTGTTTGACCGCACCGGTGATAGCGAGGTGTACATCGCCAAGGAAAATCTTTCAGACGTTCGGCTCGAGCGCGGCATGGCCGGAAAATTCGTTGAAAAGGACGGTTTGGTGGTTGTGTCATGGACCCTGGATTCCCAGACCTTTGATACCGGCTTCCGAACCCGGTATTCCGCGGACAAGACTCAGCTTCTGGCCGCAATCAGCGCACTGATTGAGGACGCTGACCCCCTCACCAACCCCACGAGCAAGGAAATACAGTGACAACACACGCGGGAGTAGCAGGCGCCGGTGCAGAGGCGGTTCTGATTCTGGAGGACGGACGTTCCTTTCGTGGACGCAGTTACGGAGCGCCCGGAACGGCTCTGGGCGAGGCAGTCTTCGCTACCGGCATGACCGGGTATCAGGAGACCATCACGGATCCCTCCTACGCGCGGCAGCTCGTAGTGCAGACGGCACCGCACATCGGCAACACCGGGGTGAACCGGGACGACGCCGAGTCCCGGCGGATCTGGGTGGCCGGCTACGTTGTGCGTGACTCGGCGAGGCGCCCCTCCAACTGGCGGTCCGAGAAAAGCCTCGATGACGAGCTGACCGAACAGGGCGTCGTCGGTATTCAGGGTGTCGATACCCGTGCCATCACCCGCCACCTGCGCGAGCGCGGCGCTATGAAGGCCGGCATCTTCTCCGGACCGGACGCCGCACGCAGTGATGCTGAGCTCCTCGCCGAGGTGAAAGGCCAGCGCAGCATGGAGGGGTTCCGGCTCGCGGAGGAAGTGAGCGCCACCGCACGCTACGTTGTGGAGCCCTCCGACCACGGTTGGGACGGCGAGCCACGGTTCACGGTGGCGGCCCTGGACCTCGGCATCAAAGCCATGACACCGAAGCACTTTGCCCAGCGCGGTGTGCGCACAGTGGTGCTGCCTGCAGATTCAACCTACGACGACGTCGTGGCCGTCGGTGCCGATGGGGTCTTCATGTCAAACGGGCCGGGGGATCCGTCAACCGCGGACGCCCAGGTTTCGCTACTGCGCCACGTTCTCGACGCGCGGATGCCGTTCTTCGGTATCTGTTTCGGCAACCAGATCCTTGGCCGGGCACTCGGTTTCGGCACGTACAAGCTGCGTTACGGGCACCGGGGGATCAATCAGCCCGTACTCGACCGGCGTACGGGCAAGGTAGAGATCACCAGCCAGAACCACGGGTTCGCGGTGGACGCACCACTCGAGGGACCGGTTACCGCCCCTGAGGAACGCTTCGGCCGCGTCGAGGTGAGCCATGTGTGCCTCAATGACGACGTCGTCGAGGGCCTCGCGTGCCTGGATCTGCCGGCGTTCTCGGTGCAGTACCACCCGGAAGCGGCTGCCGGCCCGCATGATTCCGCGTACCTGTTTGACAGGTTCATCGACTTCATGGCCGAAGCTGCCCGCTCCGGCGACGGCTCCGGCAAGCTTGATGCCTCCGAAGTCTCCAAAGCTCCCACCCCCGCGCAGGAAGAAAACTAGATGCCCCGCAGAACCGATCTCACCTCCGTCCTGGTCATCGGATCGGGGCCCATCGTCATCGGCCAGGCGGCCGAGTTCGACTATTCAGGCACCCAGGCGCTCCGCGTGTTGAAGGAGGAGGGCCTGAGGGTCATCCTGGTCAACTCCAACCCGGCAACGATCATGACCGATCCGGAGTTCGCCGACGCAACCTACGTTGAGCCGATTACGCCGGAAGTGGTCGAGAAGATCATCTCGAAGGAACGTCCGGACGCGATCCTTCCCACGCTGGGCGGCCAGACCGCGCTCAACACGGCGATCGCCCTGGACAAGAACGGCGTACTCGAGAAATACGGTGTGGAACTCATCGGCGCGAACATCGCTGCGATCGAGCTCGGCGAGGACCGCGAGAAGTTCAAGGGCGTCGTGGAGCGTTGCGGCGCGGAATCGGCCCGGTCCGCCATTATTCACTCCTTGGAGGAAGCTTTCGTTGCTGCGGAGGATCTCGGATACCCGATGGTGGTCCGCCCTTCCTTCACCATGGGTGGTCTCGGTTCCGGCCTTGCCTACACCGAGCAGGACCTGCGGCGCATTGTGGGTCAGGGCCTGCAGTACAGCCCTACCAGCGAGGTACTGCTTGAGGAGAGCATCCTCGGGTGGAAGGAATACGAGCTGGAAATGATGCGCGACAAGAAGGACAACGTCGTCGTCGTCTGTTCCATCGAGAATTTCGACCCGGTCGGGGTCCATACCGGCGACTCCATTACCGTGGCGCCGGCCCTGACACTCACCGACCGTGAGTACCAGCGCCTGCGGGACATCTCGATCGCGGTCATCCGTGAAGTGGGCGTGGATACGGGCGGTTGCAACATCCAGTTCGCGGTTGAGCCAGGTACCGGTCGCGTCGTGGTTATCGAGATGAATCCACGCGTCTCGCGGTCCTCGGCCCTGGCCTCGAAGGCCACCGGATTCGCCATCGCGAAGATCGCCACGAAGCTCTCCCTCGGGTACACGCTCGACGAAATCCCGAATGACATCACGCGCAAGACACCGGCGTCCTTCGAGCCGACACTGGACTACGTTGTGGTCAAGGTTCCCCGGTTCGCGTTCGAGAAGTTCCCCGCCGCAGATAACACGCTGACCACCACCATGAAGTCCGTCGGCGAGGCGATGGCGATGGGCCGAAATTTCACCGAAGCGCTGCAGAAGGCGCTGCGCTCCCTGGAACAAAAGGGCTCACAGCTGACCTTTGATCCGGTCAGCGAATTCGACGTCCCCGAACTGATCGAGGCGGCAAAGCGCCCGACGACGGAGCGTCTCTCCCAGGTGCAGCGGGCACTCCTCGGAGGAGCGAGCATTGAAGACCTCTATGAGGCCACCGGTATCGATCCGTGGTTTTTGGACCAGCTCGTCCTCCTCAACGAGGTGGCTGCGACCGTCCGCCTGGAAGGGATCAAGCCTGACACGCTGCGACTGGCGAAGCGGCACGGCTTCTCCGACGAGCAGATTGGCCTCCTCACGCATACGCCGGAGGCAGTGGTGCGGGGCGTACGTCATGCCCTCGACATCCGGCCGGTCTTCAAGACTGTAGATACCTGCGCAGCCGAATTCGCGGCGTACACGCCGTACCACTATTCGTCCTACGACGAAGAGGACGAGGTGGGCCTGCACGCCAAGCCGTCCATCATCATCCTGGGCTCCGGCCCGAACCGCATCGGACAGGGCATCGAACTCGACTACTCGTGCGTCCACGCGACCATGGCGCTGCGCAAGGCCGGCTATGAGACGGTGATGGTCAACTGCAATCCGGAGACCGTTTCCACGGACTACGACGTCTCCACCCGACTCTACTTCGAGCCGCTCACGCTGGAGGATGTCCTCGAAGTGATTGCCGCAGAGGAACGGACCGGCGGGGTCATGGGTGTCTTTGTGCAGCTAGGCGGCCAAACGCCGTTGAAGCTTGCCCAGGCGCTGGCCGATGCCGGCATCCCGATCCTCGGCACGTCGCCTGAGGCCATCGACCTGGCTGAGCACCGGGGTGAGTTTGCGCGGGTCCTGGCCGAGGCCGGACTGATAGCCCCGAAGAACGGTACGGCAGTCTCCTTTGAGGATGCCCGGGCCATTGCCGACGAGATCGGCTATCCGGTCCTGGTCCGGCCGTCGTACGTGCTGGGTGGACGCGGCATGGAGATCGTGTATGACGAGGCGAACCTGTCCCGCTATATCTCCAACGCGACAGAAATCACTGCGGACCATCCGGTCCTGATTGACCGGTTCCTCGAGGATGCCGTGGAGATCGACGTCGATGCGCTGTACGACGGCAAGGACCTGTACCTCGGCGGCATTATGGAGCACATCGAGGAAGCCGGCATCCACTCCGGAGACTCCGCGTGCGTGCTGCCCCCGATCACTCTGGGTACCGATGTGCTGGATCGGGTCCGGAAAGCAACCCGCGCCATTGCCGAGGGCGTCGGCGTCCGCGGTCTCATCAACATCCAGTTCGCGCTTGCAACAGATGTGCTGTACGTGCTCGAAGCCAACCCGCGCGCCTCGCGTACCGTCCCGTTCGTCTCGAAGGCCACGGGTGTCCAGATGGCGAAGGCCGCCGCGCTCATCGGCACCGGTGTTACCATCCACCAGCTGAGGACTGCCTATAAAATCCTGCCTGAAAACGGTGACGGCTCACAGCTGCCGCTATCCGCGCCGGTGTCCGTGAAGGAGGCGGTGCTTCCGTTCAGCCGCTTCCGCACGCCGGAGGGCACAGTGGTTGACTCGCTGCTGGGTCCTGAGATGCGTTCGACCGGTGAAGTCATGGGTATTGACAAGCATTTCGATACCGCCTTCGCCAAGAGCCAGGCCGCTGCCAACAACGCCCTGCCCACCCAGGGCAAAGTGTTCGTCTCCGTGGCCAACCGGGACAAGCGTTCGATCATCATGGGTGTCAAGCGACTCTCGGATCTCGGCTTCGAGATCGTCTCCACCGGCGGCACTGCCGATGTGCTGCGCCGCAATGGCATTCAGGCCACTCCTGTCCGGAAAGTCGCCGAAGGCAGCAGTGCAGAGGGCGAGGGAACCATTGCGGACCTGGTGGTCGCCGGTGAAATCGATATGGTCTTCAACACGCCCTCAGGCGGGGAGGCTCGCAGCGACGGGTACCAGCTGCGCGCTGCCGCAACCTCGATCGGCATTCCGTGCATCACCACCGTCGCTGAGTTCAACGCGGCGGTGCAGGCAATCGAGGCGCTGCGCACCTACGAGTGGTCGGTCACAAGCCTGCAGGACCACGCACGGGCTATCCGGGGCGAGACCGTTCCGGACCCGGCCGGAGCATAAGGTGACGTTCGGATCGCGGCTGGCGGCCGCCGTCGGGCGTTTCGGAAGCCTGTGCGTCGGAATCGATCCGCACCCCTCACTGCTCGCGGCGTGGGGCCTTCCCGATACCCCCGCCGGGCTGGACACTTTTTCGGAGACGGTGTTGGAGGCGGTCGCGGGAAGTGTGGCGGTCGTGAAGCCGCAGGTTGCCCTGTTTGAGAGGCACGGTTCCCGCGGAATGGCCGTCCTCGAGCGGCTGCTGAAGCACAGCACCGCGGCCGGGGTGCTGACAATCGCAGACGCCAAGCGCGGGGACATCGGATCAACCATGGCCGGCTATGCCGATGCCTGGCTCCGAGACGGGTCCGCACTGGCAGCGGACGCCCTCACCCTCAGCCCGTACCTGGGGTTCGAGTCGCTTCGCCCGGCCTTGACCGCGGCCAGTGAGACGGGTCGCGGAGTCTTTGTCCTGGCCCTCACCTCCAACCCGGAGGGCGCTTCCGTGCAGCATGTGGGCGGCGAGGACTCGGTTGCGCGCCGCATAGTCCAGGCAGCGGCTGCAGAGAACGACGGCGGCACCCCGGGTTCGGTGGGTCTGGTGATCGGCGCGACCGCAGGGGCAGCGGTGCGTCGGCTTGGGCTCGACCTGGGCACGCTGAACGGGCCGATTCTCGCTCCCGGCGTGGGGGCGCAGGGTGCCGGGCGCCAGGAGCTTCTGGAAACCTTCGCGGGCGCCTCCGGAGTGATCTTGCCCAACTCGAGCAGGGAGATCCTTAGCTCCGGTCCCGACGCGGCACGACTTCGCCAGGCGGTCGCCACGGCGCAACGCGCGGTGGACCTGTCCGGGGTCGCCGAGCCCGGAACGGATTGATTTTCAGTCAGCCGAGCAGATAGGTTCAGTGCAAGCCCAAACTCCAGACCCGTCACTGCCGGTGCTTGGCCGACGGTTTCAACTGCCTAGGGAGCCCGAGTGAGCCTGAAACCTCTCACCGATAGCGAACGAACACTGGCGCGGGAAAAAGCAACTGCGGCCCGGGCCGTCCGGGCGGAGCTGAAGTCCCGGCTGAAGTCGGGAGAAGTGACGGTCGATGAGGTCATCAACGGTTCTACGCATGAAGAAGCGATCGGCAGGCTTCGGGTTCTTGATTTACTCAAGGCTTTGCCCGGTGTGGGGGAGAAGCGGGCCGCGGGCATCATGGACGCCGTGGGAATCGCAGCTACCCGCAGGGTTCGCGGGCTGGGAATCCACCAGCGCAAGGCCCTCGTTGAACATTTGACGAACCACCCGGCGAACAACCGCCACTAGAGAAAGAAGTATTCGTGAATCAGCCGCGGCTGACCGTGCTTGCGGGCCCAACGGCTGTGGGCAAAGGGACTGTCTCGACCTACATCCGTGACAATTACCCGGAGGTGGAACTCTCCGTCTCGGCGACAACCCGCGCTCCCCGTCCGGGTGAGGTGGAGGGAGTTCATTATCACTTCGTGTCGCCGGAAGAGTTCGACTCCCTGGTGGACACGGGCCAGATGCTGGAGTGGGCTGTTGTGCACGGGCGGAACCGCTATGGCACCCTGAGACGCACGGTCAATTCAGCGATGGAGGCCGGAAAGTCGGTTCTCCTCGAGATTGACCTGCAGGGCGCGCGACAGGTGAAGGAGAGTATGCCGGAAGCGAATTTCGTGTTCCTCGCCCCCCCAAGCTGGGAGGAAATGGTCCGGCGGCTCATCGGCAGGGGTACCGAAACCGCCGAGGAACAACAGCAGCGCCTGGTAACCGCTAAACTGGAACTTGCTGCCGAACCGGAATTTGATCACACCGTGATTAATGACGATGTTCAGCGCGCAGCAGATGAGCTTGTTTCATTGATGGGCCTCACCGCGCACTCGCAGTAAAACGCAACGCGCAGTGGCTTTTACGGCCCAGCGACTATTGGAGATTTTGTGTCTACTCAGCCCGAAGGCATCATCAACCCGCCGATCGACTCCCTGCTCGAGGCGTCGGATTCGAAGTACGCCCTGGTGATTTACGGTGCCAAGCGTGCCCGCCAGATCAACGCCTACTACTCGCAGCTGCACGAGGGCCTGTTCGAGTACGTCGGGCCGCTTGTCGAGACCAAGCTGAATGAGAAGCCCCTGTCGATCGCCCTGCGCGAGATCAATGAGGGAATGCTCGTAGCTGCACCGGCAGAAGCGTCGGAGTAAGCGCTCCGCCGGTCAGCGCGAAGACTCGACGTGCGTATCGTCCTGGGAGTTGGAGGAGGGATCGCCGCCTACAAGGTGGCGTCCCTTCTGCGTTTGTTCACTGAAGCCGGCCATGAGGTGACGGTCATTCCCACCGATGCAGCGCAGCGCTTTGTGGGCACGGCCACCTGGGAGCACGCGCTCGCCAAAGGGAGAGCCACCCGGCGGCCGCCTAGTGCATGCCCGGCTGCAGATCCGCCCGCGAGAGTGTCGCCAAGTACCGTCAGCACGGCCGGCGCGCGCACGAGCTCAAGGTAGTCGTTGACGCTCACGGCTGCTCTGAGCTCCCGCCGCCGGCCGCCAACCGGGCACTTGCCGTCTCCGCCCACTCCACGAGGTTGCGGGTCTGGTTGGCGAACGAGTGCTCGTCGCTGCCCCAGGGATCCTTGAAGAAAAACCCCAGTGCCTCGACATGGCCTTCCTCTCCCGCAGCGTGGGCGAGGGCCATCAGCCGGGCGAGGTCGAGCACCATGGGAGCGGCGAGCATGGAGTCGTAGGCGCTCCAGGTGGTTTGCAGGGTCAGGCGCGATCCGAGGAAACCCTCAACGTTGATGTGGTCCCAGGCCACCTTCGTTTCACCGAGATCCTGGACATTGTCAATGTGAAGCGGAGTGACCGCACCCCCCGTCAGCTCCTGCAGGCCGCGGTTCTTGGACTGAAGCTTGCCTGAGACGGCCTGCGGATCGGCGAGGGTTGCGCCGTCCCCACCGCCGAGCAGGTTGGTGCCGGCCCAGGACAGGACACGGAGCCCGCGAGCTGCGAAAGCGGGTGCGAGGACTGACCGCAGCCAGGTCTGGCCGGTCTTGCCGTCCTGGCCGGCGGACGGCACCTGATGCCGGGCGGCGAGCTCACGCAGCGCTGGGATGGTGAGAGCCGTGGAGGGTGTGAAACACACATAGGGGGAACCGGCCAGGATAGCTGCGTAGGCGCCCACCGAGCTCGGCGGCAACACGCGGCGGGCCGGATCCTTCAGGGCGGCGAGAAGCAGGTCTACGTTGTAGAACTCGGCGATCGGTTCAACGGGTGCCTCGGTGGAAGCGACATCAAGAACGACGACGCGGTCAAGGTTATTGGCCTGCTTGAAGTCGGTGATGTCCTGCGCGAGCCGCTGGGCCACCTTTTCCTGTGACTCGGACTTCTGTGCGGGGTCGTAACCCGGCCGCACGCGCTGGTCCGCCTCACCGAGCTGTGAGCGGACGGATTCGAGCAGGTGAGACGGCAGCATTCCCGAATCAACGAGTGCCTCGGCACGCTTGGTCATGCAGACGCCGCTGATGTCGTGTCCGCCCACCACGAGGTCGGTGAAGTCGGGAAGCAGAGCCGCATTGAAGGAGTGCTGGTCCGTGACGCAGCCCGTGGCGGGGGCAAGGCCCGAAGAGATGGCAGCGAGTCCCACCGTGGCAGTGGTGGCCACGGATCCGCGCGCACCGATGAGCCAGATGCCGGTCCTGCCATAGGCAGGAGCGGTTGATTCTGACCTTTCGGCCTCGCTCTGAGTTCCTTCGGCTGATGTACCCAATTCGGTGTTCCTTTCGAAAGTTCGGCAGCGCTGAGGCCCTCCGGGCGGACCTGTTCAGGACCACCCGGAGAGCTTGCGCGTCAGTAGGAGTAGCAGGTGAGGAAGTTGAAGCTGTCCTCGGCGAACTCCGCCGTCGCCGGGGCGCCGTCGCGTTCAATGACGTAGTACTTCACATGGCCCTGCGCGGCGTCGAGAATGGGCGCCCAGTCAATGTCCCCTTCTCCGACGTCGGTCAGCAGGGGAAAGCTCTCGAAACCGAGGGTGTCGGCCGGCAGGGCGCCATCCTTGATGTGCAGCAGTTCAATCCGGTCACCGTGGCGCTCAAGCAGGTCGACGACGTCGACTCCCGCGTCAGATGCCCAGTACACGTCCAGCTGGAAGGCCACGTAACGCGGGTCGGTGTTCGCCAGGAGCACTTCATAGGCGGTTGTCTGCTCGCCGGTCTCCGGGTTGGTAACCAGCGTGGTGAACTCCCACCAGTGGTTATGCCCGAAGTGCTTGCCGGTGCCGGCCTCGACGGAGAGCTGGCCGAGATGGTTCATTGCCTCGGCGGTGGCCAGCACGTCTGCGTAGGTGCTGCTTCCATCCCTGTTGATACCGGGTGCGGCCCAGCCGCCGGATCCCGTGTACTTCTGGCCGATGGTCTTGGCGTACGCAAGGGTCTGGTCGAAGGTCGCTTCAGCTGTGCTTCCGTGCGCCGACGGAGCCTTGAGCTTGTATTCCTTGAGCAGTGCACGGAACTCCTCCGCGCTTCGTCCTTCATAGGAACCGCCGAACGGCTCCACGTTCTTGTAGCCGATCTCAGCCAGCTCGGCGAGGACGGCCTCGGTACCGATCTCCCCCTGCCAGCCCGCGTAACTGTAGAGCTGGAACGAAATCTTGCTGGCCGGAATGCTCTTGCCTGCGCAGTCGGCTGCCGGGTTTGCATTGCTGGACGCGGGAGCCGCAGCAGCGGGCCCGGTCAATAGAGCGGTCGCCGCGATGGCAAGTGAAGCGGCGCCTGCCAGCCTGCGAATAGCCCCCCGGTGTGAGCGGGTGCTGCCGGTACGGGTGTCCTTGATCAAAGCTTCCTCCTTGAAGTGATGCTGCGTCGTAGCTGTGCCGGAGGTTCTCTCCTGCTGGGAGACCTGTGGAGAGACGCCGGTCACAAAGAACCTAACACGACTAATGACGATGACCAACGGATGTAGTGGTTCCTTCGATATATTCGCGCAACCCAACGTGACCAATAAGGCGAAATTGCGGGCAGTAACGCGGATTGCGTGGCATTCGATCATTTCGACGGCGGTGGAAGCGGTTGAAGCGCGTGCACGCGCCCTTTCTTCCGGGTGCCCACCGAGCCCGCTTCCAGCCCTCTGTTTCGTCGAAAGGTGTGCTGTAATTAGTCGATGAGTGACATAAGCAGCTTCAATGGCCTTGGTTCATCCGGCGCGAGCGAGTTGTTCCAGATCCTGCGCGATGGCCGTCCGCGTACGCGGACCGAGCTCGCCGAGCAAATGGGCCTTGCCCGTTCCACCATCACGCTGCGCATTGAGGCGCTCATGGAACTCGGTCTTGTTGGTTTCGTGGATGATGCGGTTTCGACCGGCGGGCGTCCCTCCTCGCGTATCGCGTTGAAGGCCGGCAGCAAGGTAGTACTCGGTGTGGACATTGGCGCTTCGCATCTGCACGTCGCGGTTACGGACCTGACGGGCCACCGCCTGCATGAAGCTTCGCGGGCCATCGAAGTCACGCAGGGCCCCGATGTTGTGTTGCAGGCAGTTGTGGAGTTGGGCACCGAGTTGCTCGAGCAATCAGGGCGGGCCGTCAAAGACCTGCTGGCCATCGGCATCGGCGTGCCCGGCCCGGTGGAGCACCGGACCGGCAGGCCGATCAACCCGCCGATCATGCCCGGATGGAACGGTTTCGACGTGCCGGGCCACCTGCAGGCCCACTTCCACGTGCCGGTCCTCGTAGACAACGATGTGAACATCATGGCGCTCGGTGAGCGCAACGTCGCCTGGCCCGCAGTAGACAACCTCATCTTCGTCAAGGTCGCCACCGGCATCGGCTCGGGCATCGTCTCCAGCGGTATGCTGCAGCGCGGTGCAGACGGCGTCGCCGGGGACATCGGCCATATCCGCGTGCACAACGGCGGTGGAGTGCCCTGCCACTGCGGGAACAAGGACTGCCTGGAAGCAGTGGCATCCGGGCCGGCCGTCGCGTCGAAATTGCGCGCCCTCGGACTGGAAGCCACTACCAGCGAGGATGTGGTTCGGCTGGTTGGCGCGGGAACCACCGAAGCCGTGCATGCCGTGCGCCAGGCCGGCAGGGATGTAGGTGAGGTGCTCTCTGCCTGTGTCAGCCTCATCAATCCGTCCGTCATTGTCATCGGCGGCTCGATGGCACTCACTGGCGAGCACTTCATCGCGGGCATCCGCGAAGTGGTCTACTCCCGAACTATCCCCCTGGCTACCCAGCACCTGCAGATTGTGCAGTCAAGTTCCGGCCTCGATGCCGGCGTGCTCGGCGCCAGCATGCTGGCCATCCACCATGCCATGTCCCCACAGCGCATCGATGCCATGGTCCTGGGCCTGTCTGACTCGATGGCGGGCTAGCCGCCGACTTCTTCTGACACCCTTCCGACTTTTGCTTGACAGACAACAAAACCCCGAATTAGGGTCAGACCACAAGCCCGAACGACGGCGGCACTGACCTTCCCGGTAAGCGTCGCCGCCGGCTGGCCAGGCGGGAGGGTCAACACCTTCCTGCCTGGATTTCAGGTGCAATTGCTCTTGAAATCGGGGAAGTTGTGGTTGTGAAAGCTCGGATTACATCAGCACCATGACTTCCTGCCACTATCGCGTCTGGCACCGATTGACAGCAACGGTGGTGTGTTGAGCGCACGGCGAGGACGCTGTGGGTGAGGCAACCAACCGTGGGTAGCGCTGCTGCCCGGCTGCTTCGGTTCCTGCCGTGAGCCCCGTAACCAATTGCTGCACCGCAGCTTCACATGCTTCCCCACCAAGGTCGGCGGCGGAACGCATCCAGTGCCAGGAAAGGCAAACATATGTGCTTTGGATTCAATGCCCCAGGCGCCCTTCGTCGTTCATTGGAAGAGAAGGGGGTTGACCGGCGCAGCTTCCTGAGGGGAGCCGCAGCGGTCGGTGTAGGAATGGGTCTGGCCGGCGTTGGCGGGACTGCTGCCATCGCCGCTCCCAGTGGCAGGAAGGGCCGGCCGGTGCCTCCCGGACTCATCAGCATCCAGCTGTACACGCTGCGCGACATCATGCGCGGCGAGGGAGTGGATGCAACTCTGGCGAGCCTTGCTGACTTCGGCTACACCAAGGTTGAGCTTGCCGGCCTCTACGGACGCACCGCTGAATCGATGCGCTCAACCCTTGATTCGCTTGGCATCACCCCATCATCGAGCCACGACGGCATCAGTTCCTCGCCGGCCGCACTGGAGGCGAAGATCGCGAACGCCGTCGCCCTCGGCCAGACGCACATCAACGTGCCGTATCTGGCTTCAACCTCCGGGGATGACTGGCGCCGCTGGGCGGACCAGATGAACGTGGAGGCCGCAGCTGCCCGCGCAGCCGGGCTCAAGTACGGTTACCACAATCACGCCCACGAGTTCACGACCGACGTCGGCGGCGGAGAGACCCCATGGGACATCTTCACCAGCCGCCTTGATCCCAAACTGGTCCACCTGGAGGTAGACCTGTACTGGGCTGTCACCGGCGGTGTTGGCGTGGGCGCGAAAGATCCCGTTCAGTTCGCCATCGACACCATTCAGCAGGCGCCGCAGAAGGTTCTGCAGTACCACGTGAAGGATAAGGAGAGCCTCGACGGCGACCGCAATTTCGCTGACCTCGGCACCGGAATCATCGACTTTGCGCGTATCTTCCGGGCCCACACACCGAAGGAATACATCGTCGAGAACGACCAGCCGGACGTCACGCCCCTGCAGACCGCAGAGGTGGGCTACGACTACCTGCGTGCGCTCCGCTTCTAGTGGGAACTGCTCCAGTAGAGCCGTAGAGCGGACCGACGCTCCCAGTCGAGCCGTCCGGTGAAAGCCGGGTAGATGTCTCCCACAGAGGCACCTGCCCGGCTTTCGTCGTCGTCGGGGCTTGGGAAAGCCCATGTACAGCCGAATGGCAGGTTTCACCCGGCAAACGCCCACGCAATCGTCACCGGAATGATGCGCTGAGCTGAAATGTGCAACCGTCGCCCCGTCTAAACTGATTCCCATGACCGATATCCCCACCGCCCGTGACCGACTCCGCGATCTCATTTTGGAACTGGCGGTGGTGCGGGGAAAGGTCACACTTTCCAGCGGCAAGGAGGCGGACTACTACATCGACCTCCGCCGGGTGACGCTGCATCATGAAGCGTCGGCGCTGGTGGGAGAGGTCATGCTGGGCCTGCTCGACGACGCCGGCATCACCTTCCAGAGCGCGGGCGGCCTGACAATGGGGGCGGACCCGGTGGGAACAGCGCTGATGCACGCCGCCACCCGGGACGGACGCGCTATTGACGCCTTCGTGGTGCGCAAGGCGCAGAAGACATACGGAATGGGCCGCCAGGTCGAGGGCCCGGATGTAGCAGGTCGCGACGTCGTCGTTCTTGAGGACACCTCCACTACCGGCGGATCCGCGCTCACCGCAGTGGAGGGCGTGCGCAAGGCCGGCGGGAATGTAGTGGCAGTCGCGGTCATCGTGGACCGCGATACCGGTTCGAAGGAGCGGATCGAATCCGAAGCGGGCGTGCCCTACCTCTTCGCGTTCAGCAAGGACGAACTCGGTCTGGAGTAATGGCCAACCCATGACCACCGATCCGGAGCGGCTCCTCACCTATGCGCATGGCCTGAAAGGCATGTCGCGCCGGCGCTTCCTTACCGGTTCCGCTCTTGGGCTGGCCCTGGCCACGGACCTGTTCGTTACGCGCCAGATCCAGGAAGCCCGCGAAGAGTTCACCATTATCCCTGTGGAGGATGAGTACGCAGACGCCACCTTCCCCAACGCTCGCTGGATCCTGTTCCCGGGATACAAGACGAGCTGGGAAGAAGGTGTCTGGATCATGAACTCGCTCCGGCCGGTGCTCAGCCGGCGGGCACGGTTGGCCGTCATGGGCTACTCCAACCGGGGCCTGGATATCTCCACCATCGTCGGCTCCCTGCGGCGCTACATCCGCACCCAGCAGATTGACACCCTGTATTTCTACGGACACAGCTTCGGGGGAATGGTGGCTGTGGAGGTTGCTTCCCGGCTTCGTGAGGTGGGTATCGACGTCCGGTTCATCCTGCTGGATTCGAGCCCGCATGACCGGTTTGACGTGATCGACCAGGCAATGTTCGACGGCGTTGTCTACCTTTACGAGGCCGGTTACCGTGTTCCCACCGTTCTTCGCGGCAGTTACGAGCTGGCTGAGCGCATTGTGCACAAGAACGAGCGCACCTGGTCGCAGATCGTCGATCAGACCCTTGAGCAGCTCTCACCGTTGGCTCCGTCCAGTGTGCTGATCCAGTCCCAGGCGTCGTACATCTTTCATTACAACGTTGCCCGGTTCAGTCTGGGCAGCAGCACCGAACTGGCGTTCATCGGCAACCCGAATGACGGCACGGTGGATTACGCGACGGCGCGTCCCGGCTGGGCGGCGGCCTTCCCGGACAGCTTGGTTTCAGCGGACCTCATTACCGAGGGTGCTCTCCCGCCCCACGCCAGCCCGCAGTGGAACCCGCTGATTTACCAGGCTGTGGTGCGCGAACTGCAGCAGGAATTCCTTCCGATTCCCACCGGTGGAGCAGTGAAGAGCATCTCCTAGTTTCGTGCAGAACCGGCGCCAACCTGCCTATAGTCGCTTCAGAACGGTGGCAGACCTCGCACTTGCGCGGAATGCAGCCCAGAGCTAGGCGGCGATGTCCCGCAGGTTGAGGATGCCGGGCATCAGACCTGCTCGATGAGGTCCTGCACGGAGTCCACGATCTGCGCCGGCCGGAACGGGTAGGCATCGACGTCTTCCCGCTTGGTGATGCCGGTAAGCACCAGGACAGTATGGAGACCGGCCTCCATGCCCGCGATGATGTCCGTGTCCATGCGGTCACCCACCATGGCGGTGGTCTCCGAATGCGCGTCGATCTGGTTCATTGCCGAGCGGAACATCATCGGGTTCGGCTTGCCCACGATGTACGGCTCGCGGTTGGTTGCCGCTGTGATGAGCGCCGCTATTGCCCCGGTGGCGGGAAGCGGGCCCTCCTTGGAGGGGCCGGTGGTGTCCGGGTTGGTGGCAATGAACCGGGCGCCGTCCAGGATCAGGCGAATGGCCTTTGTGATCGCTTCGAACGAGTAGGTCCGCGTTTCGCCGAGCACCACATAGTCCGGATTCTGGTCGGTGAGGACAAAGCCGGCCTCGTGCAGCGCCGTCGTCAGTCCGGCTTCACCAATCACATAAGCTCGGCCGCCGGGCAGCTGATCGCGCAGGAACTGCGCTGTGGCGAGCGCCGAAGTCCACAGATTCTCCTCCGGAACCTCGAGTCCGGAGGCCTTCAGCCGTGCAGCCAGGTCACGCGGGGTGTAGATCGAGTTGTTCGTCAGAACGAGGAAGCGGCGGGAGGTTGCCACCCACCGGTCAATTAGCTCCGCAGCTCCCGGGATGGCCTGATTCTCGTGGACCAGGACGCCATCCATATCAGTCAGCCAGCACTCGATGTGTTCGTTTTCGCGCATTTGCTTCTTCCGTGACGACGTTGGAGGGGACATAAACCCGGCATCAGTCTTTCACTCTAGTCTTGGGGGGTGGAAGAAACTGTGGAAAACGCTCCGGCAACCGTGGGTGTGGGTCCCTGGGAGGGCGTGTGGCCCTCTGATCCGCACTGGGACCCGGATTTGCTGGCACACGGGGATACCCGGAACGTAGTTGATGAATACCGCTACTGGCAGCATGACGCCATCGTTGCCGACCTCGATTCCAAGCGCCATAACTTCCACGTGGCCATCGAGAACTGGCAGCATGACCTGAATATCGGCTCAGTGGTCCGCACGGCCAACGCTTTCCTGGCGCGTGAAGTGCACATCATCGGACGACGACGGTGGAACCGCCGCGGAGCCATGGTCACCGACCGCTACCAGCACGTTCGGCACCATCCCACGGTTGAGGAGTTTGTCGAGTGGGCGCAGGCAGCCGGGCTACGTGTGATCGGTATCGATAATTTCCCCGATTCCGTGCCGTTGGAAACGTATGAATTGCCGCGCGATTGCGTGCTCGTGTTCGGGCAGGAGGGCCCGGGCCTCACTCCGGAAGTCCATGCCGCCGCCGATGCCACGCTGTCCATCGCCCAGTTCGGTTCCACCCGTTCGATCAACGCATCAGCAGCAGCGGCCATCGCCATGCACGGCTGGGTGCGGCGCCACGTGTTTGGGCAACACACCATTCCGCAGTAGTCAGCCCTGCTGGTCCGCGTCGATCCCGTCCACGGCCTCGCGCAACCGGACAAGGAAGTCAACGACGACGGCCGCATCCCCCGGTTGGAGCGTCTGAGCGACATCCATCATCCGCTGGTGCGTATTGCTCATGGTCCGCCGGGCGTCGCAATCCGGCTCTGCGCTCGCCTCCAGGACCAGTGCCCGGCGGTCGCTGGGGTGCGGTTTGCGCCGCACGTGCCCTGTCCGGGCCAGCCTGTCGATGAGGCTCGTGGTGGAGGCAGAGGAGATCCCCAGCCGAACAGCGAGTTCCTTGGGGCTGACTTCGCGATGATCATGCTGCGCCTCAAGCAGGTAGCGCAGCGCAAGGAAGTCGGTTTCGCCCATGCCGGTGGAGGAGCGAGTGCGTCGGCGCATGGCTGTTTCGGAGGCACGGTAGTCCCGTAAGGCGTTGAGCACGGAGATACCCGGATCCAACCGGTCAGTCAAGGTTCCCCCCGTGACGGGAACAGCCTGCGGAAGAGTGCTCATGTCTGTCAGCCTAGCATTTTGTTAGCGGGCCTTGCAGGACGCTTACCATGTAGCTAGTTTTCCTAGGGAAATGGGTGTAGAACTGCTAGGAGGCTAACTATCAGAAGGAACAACCGCGATGACGATGAGAATTAACAGACCGCCCCGGATCTCACGTCAGGTTGTCTCATGTCGGTGACCGTTGCGGAGAGACTTCCTTCGCTGAGTGAGATGCCGGAGCCGGACCTCCCCTCTCTCCTCATGCAGGTGGGGTTGGGTGACGAACGTGCATTCACCGCCCTTTACCGGGCCACGAGCGCGCGGATCTTCGGGCTGGTGCGGAGGATCGTCGTAGACCCCACGATGTCGGAGGAAGTGACCCAGGAGGTTTTCCTTCAGGTATGGAACAAGGCGCCGGAATTCTCACCGGCACTCGGATCGCCCATCGCGTGGCTCATGACACTCGCGCATCGTCGTGCAGTGGACAGGATCCGGTCGGAGCAGGCTCATCGGAACAGGTTCAACCGGTGGTCCACTGGCGAGGTGCTGACGCCTTTTGACTGCGTCATGGAATCGGTTCTGGCGCAGGACGAGTCCCAGGCGGTGAAGGCTGCCTTCGGTGTGCTGACCGAGAAGCAGAGGCAGGCAATCGAGATGGCGTACTACAAGGGGCTCACCTACGCGCAGGTGGCGGAAGTGTTGGGAACCCCTCTCGGCACGGTGAAGGCCCGGATCCGCGACGGCCTTGCACGGCTCAAGGATGCACTCGAACCCAATTCATCACTCGCGCCGTAAGGTTTCCGCGCAATTAGCGCCCTCGTTAGGATGGGACAGAAGCGAGGCTTCACCTGCGTGAGCCTTGAGTGCCCGAAACCCATACGAGGAGTTGCCATGCCCATCGCCACACCGGACAGTTACGCCGAGATGATCGACCGCGCCAAGGCCGGCGGCTTCGCCTACCCGGCGGTGAACGTAACGTCCTCCCAGACGTTGAATGCGGCCATTCGGGGTTTCGCCGAAGCGGGCTCTGACGGCATCATCCAGGTTTCCACGGGCGGTGCAGCCTACTGGTCCGGCGCCTCCGTCAAGAACATGGTTGCCGGATCCCTCGGCTTTGCAGCCTTTGCGCGCGAGGTCGCCAAGAGCTACGACGTCAACATTGCGCTGCACACGGACCACTGCCCGAAGGACAAGCTTGACGACTTCGTGCTGCCGCTGCTGGCCGCATCGGAGGAAGCAGTCAAGCGCGGTGAAGACCCGCTTTTCCAGTCCCATATGTGGGACGGTTCGGCCGAGACGCTCGAGGAAAACCTGCGGATCGCCAAGGAAATCCTGCCCCGCGCCGCTGCGGCGAAGATCATTCTCGAGGTTGAAATCGGCACCGTTGGCGGTGAGGAAGACGGAGTCGAAAACGCGATCAATGACAAGCTCTACACCACGGTGGAAGACGCAATGGCAACCATTGACGCCCTCGGAGCCGGCGAGCACGGCCGTTACATCACTGCGCTGACCTTCGGAAACGTACACGGAGTCTACAAGCCGGGCGGCGTGAAGCTGCGCCCCGAAATCCTGAAGGACATTCAGGAGCAGGTGGGTCAGAAGATCGGAAAGGACAAGCCCTTCGACCTCGTGTTCCACGGTGGTTCCGGCTCCTCGGACCAGGAAATCGCTGACGCCGTTTCCTACGGCGTGATCAAGATGAACATCGACACGGATACGCAGTACGCCTTCACCCGCCCGGTGGCGGACCACATGCTCAAGAACTACGACGGCGTCCTGAAGGTCGACGGCGAGGTGGGCAACAAGAAGACCTATGATCCGCGCGTCTGGGGTGCGTCCGCAGAAGCCGGCCTGGCAGCCCGTGTTGTCGAGGCCGCCAAGTCGCTTGGATCAGCGGGCAAGAAGCTCTGATGTCGGACGAGTTCCGCAAGAACCTCCTGGGCCCGGAGCCTACGCTCCTTCCCGAGGAACCGGATGTTGTGTCCCGGCTGGCGGCAGGGGACGAGGCTGTCGATCTGGCAGCCAAGCACCCGACGTCGTCGTTATTGTGGGCCATCCTCGCCGACGAGGCGTATGGCGACGGACGCACCATCGAGTCCTACGCCTACGCACGCACCGGCTACCACCGCGGGCTGGATGCGCTCCGCCGGAACGGGTGGCGGGGAGCGGGTCCGGTGCCGTACTCGCATGAGCCGAACCGCGGCTTCCTGCGCGCGCTGAACGCGCTCGGCCGTGCGGCGGCCTCGATCGGTGAGATCGATGAGGCGGAACGCATCGCGAAGTTCCTGCGCGAATCGGACCCGGAGGCAAGCGAGAAACTTACCGGTTCGTAACTGTCGCTCCTTGAACAGGAACTTTTGCGCAGGTCTGGTGAGCTGACGACGTCGGCAAGTCGCCGGACCTGCCCAAAAGTTCCGTTGGTGGTGGGCGCCCTTTGACACTCCCGCAGCCGAACTCATAGTTTCGTTGTGAGACCCATGGGCGCCGTGGGCGCCTCCACACGAAGGAGACGCATGGCTGAGCAGGAGAGAACAACCGGACCTCCCACAACGGACGCAGGGGAATTCGCCACTCCGGATTCCGAAACTCCCGAAGGGAAACGGACACTTCGGAAGGCGATCGGCGCCTCCGCGATCGGCAATGGTGTCGAGTGGTTCGACTACAGCATCTACGGACTGATGGTGGTGTACATCAGTTCCATTTTCTTCCCGGGAGACCAGGCAACGGTCTGGGCGCTGGGAACCTTCGCCGTCTCATTTCTGGTGCGGCCATTCGGCGGGTTCTTCTGGGGTCCGTTGGGTGACAAGATCGGACGGAAGTCCGTGCTGGCGATGACCATCCTGTTGATGGCGGGTTCCACTTTCTGCATCGGTCTGCTGCCAACGTATGACGCCGCCGGCTTCCTCGCTCCGGCGCTGCTGGTTCTGCTGAGGTTGATTCAGGGCTTCTCTGCCGGCGGTGAGTATGGTGGCGCGGCGACCTTCATGGCTGAATACTCCCCGGACAGGAAACGCGGTTTCTACGGCAGCTTCCTGGAGTTCGGCACGCTCGCGGGGTTTGCCTTGGGCAGCCTGGTCGCTCTGTTGTGCCAATTGATCATCGGCGCCGACGCCATGGCCGACTGGGGCTGGCGCATTCCGTTCCTCATCGCGGGTCCCATGGGAGCGGTTGGTTGGTACCTTCGCAAGAAGCTCGAGGACACTCCCGTCTTCCGGGAGGCGGAGTCGAAGGGCGAAACCGAATCCAAAGCCGGGGTGGCGCTGAAGGACCTGCTGACCAAGTACTGGCGTCCGATCCTCTCGATGTCAGGGCTCGTAATCGCCCTCAACGTAGTGAACTACACGTTCCTGCAGTACATGCCTACCTACCTTCAGGTCACGATCAACATGGACGCGGACGCCACTTTTACCCTGCTGCTCATCGGACAAGTCGTGTTGATGGCCTTGATCCCCTTTTTTGGAGCACTGTCCGACCGGGTCGGACGCAAGCCTCTGTGGTGGTTCTCTCTGATCGGGCTGTTTGTCCTGGCAGTGCCGATGTACATGCTCATGGGATTGGGGTTCGGATTTGCACTGCTGGCGTTTGCGGTCCTCGGACTCCTCTACCTGCCGCAGCTTGCGACCATTTCGGCGATGTTCCCATCCCTGTTTCCCACCCACGTACGGTTTGCCGGCTTTGCCATTACCTACAACGTCGCCACTGCCCTGTTCGGCGGAACAGCCCCGGTGGTCAACGGAGCACTCGTGGAAAGCACCGGGAACAATCTGGTCCCGGCCATGTACATGATGGGCGCGTGCGTGATCGGAGCTCTCGCGCTCATCAAGACTCCCGAGACCGCGGGCCTCTCGCTGCGCGGACGCAACACACCCGGCAGCAAAGTGGCGGCAGAAGCTGCCTAGCGGCGTCAGGTACCGGAAACTGCCGTTGATTCGGTGAGCGGCAGCACCGTCGTCGTTACGTCCACCACCTGCGGCTTCTTCGGCACCGAGCTGAACCCGAACCGCACGCGGGGACGCACGCTCGTGAGCTCGCCGAGTGGATCGCCCGCCCACGACGCCGTTGCGGCGGTGATGACCCGGGCGCCGGTGACGCCGTAGAACTGCCGGCGGCCGTCCTTCGTGGTACCTGCTGTGCGCACGCCGGGCATGATGATTTTGGAGATGGGGTTGATGGCAGTCAGCCAGCGCGGATGGGTGGCGATCATGGTAGGAATCAAGCCGAGCACACGCCCGACGACGGTTGACTCACCCAGTTCCGCGCGGATACTGAGCGGGCCGGCATCGAGGGCGAGCGAATCCTCTCCCATACTGACCGTCAGCGGAACGGTGCGCACAATGTCGAAGGAATAGGCTCCGGACACGTAGTCGGCGACGGCCGACGTCGGAGCGAGCAGCGTGCGCGTTCCTTCGGCGCTCTGCACCATCACGTCGGTGAACGCACCGTACGGGGACGCGCCCCACATGCCGATGACGATGCGCACTCCCGATGTGGTGCCCAGGCTGGCGATGTGTCCTACGAATTGTTCGGTCTCGGCGCTCATGGTTTCCATTATGTACGGTGTGCGTTCGGCCGCCGAGAACCGGAGGCTGGAGCGCCCGATGTTGATGCGCCCGATCGAACTTGTTGCCCGCAAATACCACACATTTGCGTTGACTTATTCCAAACAGCTGAGAAACGCTGGTCAGTAATACTTGCCTCGCCTAGGTTGGTTTTATGGCACAGGGAACTGTTCGTGCGGGGCTTGATGGTTCGGCCTCTGACGCGTTGTTGAAGCTGGGGCGTTTCTTCAGCAAGTGGGAAGAAACCGATGACGGCCGGGCGGTTTTCAGGGAAGGCGGAAGAAGCGGCGACATCTTCTACCGGGACCGCTGGAGCCATGACAAAGTGGTCCGCTCCACGCACGGGGTCAATTGCACGGGCTCGTGCTCCTGGAAGGTGTACGTCAAGGACGGCATCATCACCTGGGAATCGCAGCAGACCGACTACCCTTCCGTAGGTCCCGACAGCCCGGAATATGAACCGCGCGGCTGTCCGCGCGGAGCGGCCTTTTCCTGGTACACCTATTCCCCAACCCGGGTCCGCTACCCGTACGGACGCGGTGTGCTCATTGAGATGTACCGGGAGGCAAAGGCCCGGCTGAAGGACCCGGTGCTGGCATGGGCAGACATTGTGAACGATCCCGACCGGCGGCGGCGCTACCAGCAGGCCCGCGGCAAGGGCGGCCTCGTCCGGATTCCCTGGCAGGAAGCAATCGAGATCGCCGCGGCTGCGCATGTCCACACCATCAAAGCCCACGGACCGGACCGGGTGGCCGGCTTCTCGCCGATTCCCGCGATGTCCATGGTGTCCCACGCCGCGGGTAACCGCTTCATCCAGCTCATCGGCGGAGTGATGACGTCCTTCTACGACTGGTACGCGGACCTGCCGGTGGCCAGCCCGCAGGTGTTCGGTGACCAGACGGATGTTCCGGAGTCGGGCGACTGGTGGGACGCGACCTACCTGATGATGTGGGGCTCGAACGTACCTGTGACCCGTACGCCGGACGCGCACTGGATGACGGAGGTGCGTTACCGCGGAACCAAGGTGGTCTCGGTGAGCCCCGACTACGCGGACAACACCAAGTTCGCCGACGAGTGGCTGCCTGCCCAGGCAGGCACGGACGCCGCGCTGGCCATGGGCATGGGCCACGTGATGCTCAAGGAGTTCTTCGTGGACCGGGAGGTCCCGTTCTTCCGCAACTACGTCCGCCAGTTCACGGACCTGCCATTCCTTGTCCGGTTGGAACAGCACGACGGCGGCGCACTGGTCCCGACCAAATTCCTCACCGCCGCGGATCTGAGCTCACATGCTCCGGGCGAGGATGATGCGTTCAAGACGGTCCTGTTCGACCAGAAGACCGGCCGGGTCGCCGTCCCCAACGGCACCATGGGACACCGCTACAACGACGGCGGCATGGGCAAGTGGAACCTCGACCTGGGAGAGATTGACCCCGCGCTGTCCATGCTGGAAACCTCCGGTGCCGGCAGCGCCGAGATCCTCATGCCGCGCTTCGATGACCCGTCCGGCGAGGCGGGAGTCCAGCGCCGCGGCGTTCCCGTTCTGGAGGTCGAAGGGCACCTCGTCACCACGGTGTTCGACCTCATGCTTGCCCAGTACGGTGTGGGCCGCGAGGGGCTGCCGGGGGAGTGGGCGGGCAGTTACGACGATGCTTCTACTCCCTACACGCCGGCGTGGCAGGAGGAGATCACGAGCGTCCCCGCGCAGGCCTGCATCCGGGTGGCGCGCGAGTTCGCCCGCAATGCCGAGCAGTCCAACGGCCGCTCGATGATCATCATGGGCGCGGGAATCTGCCAGTGGTTCCACGGGGATGCAACCTACCGGGCAGTGTTGTCGCTTCTGATGCTCACCGGGTGCATGGGCCGCAACGGCGGCGGTTGGGCCCACTACGTCGGCCAGGAGAAATGCAGGCCGATCACCGGATGGATCTCACTGGCCAACGCGTTGGACTGGTCCCGGCCGCCGCGCACCATGATCGGCACGGGTTACTGGTACATGCACACTGACCAGTGGCGCCAGGACGGCTACTCCGCTGACGCGCTGAAGTCACCGCTGTCCACCGGAAACCTCGACGGCATGCACACCGCCGATGCCCTGGCGCAGTCCAACCGGCTCGGCTGGATGCCCTTCTACCCGCAGTTCGACCGGAACCCGCTGGATCTGGCCGAGGAGGCCCAAGACGCGGTGGATCGCGGTGAGGTGGCCGACGCGCCGTCGTACATTGCGGATCAGCTGAAAAGCCGCAAGCTCAATCCCGCCATTGAGGACGTCGACTCCCCGAAAAACTGGCCGCGCACCCTGATGCTCTGGCGGTCCAATCTGTTCGGAAGCTCGGCAAAGGGAAACGAGTACTTTCTCCGCAACCTGCTCGGGACCCACAACAACGTGATGGGCGAGGACCATTCCAGCGGCCAGCTTCCCGAGGACGTCACGTGGCATGAGGAAGCGCCGCAGGGGAAGCTGGACCTATTGGTCACCGCGGACTTCCGGATGACGTCGAGCACGCTGCTCTCGGACATCGTCTTCCCCGCCGCAACCTGGTATGAGAAACACGATCTCTCCTCCACCGACATGCACCCATTTGTCCACGCCTTCACCCCGGCTATTGACCCGCCGTGGCAATCGAAGTCGGATTTTGAGACCTTCCACCTGCTGGCCAGGGAGTTTTCCCGCCAGGCCAAGACGCACCTCGGTGTGCGCAAAGACCTGGTGAGTGTGCCGCTGCAGCATGACACCCCCGGGCAGGTTGCTCAGCCGGGAGGTGTGGTGCGCGATTGGCGCCGGGAGGACATTCCGGCTGTTCCCGGCCAGAACATGCCCAATTTCCATATTGTCGAGCGGGACTACACCGCTATTGCCGACAAGCTCGCGTCCGTGGGGCCGCTGGCCGACACGCTGGGCTTCACCGTCAAAAACATCACTTACCGTGTCAAACGGGAAGTTGACCGGCTGGGGCACTCAAACGGGGTCATGCAGGGCGGCGCGGGCAACGGCCGGCCGGCGATCGACACCGATTCGAAAATGGCTGAGGCAATCCTGGCGTTCTCCGGAACCACAAACGGTGAGCTTGCCGTCCAGGGTTTCAAGGACCTCGAGAAACGCACCGGAGTGAAGTTGGCGGACCTGGCGGAGGGGTCGGAGGAGAAACGCATTACCTTCGCCCAGACGCAGGCAGGACCGGTTCCTGTGATCACCTCGCCGGAATGGTCCGGCTCGGAGACCGGGGGCCGCCGTTACGCTCCGTTCACCGTCAACGTTGAACGGTTGAAGCCTTGGCACACACTGACGGGACGCATGCACTTCTTCCTGGATCACGACTGGATGCGTGACGTCGGGGAGGCCCTGCCCATCTACCGGCCGCCGCTCGACATGAACCGGCTGTTCGGTGAGCCGAAGCTGGGCCCCGACGGCACCAGGGAAATCACGGTACGGTACCTCACCCCCCACTCGAAATGGTCCATCCACTCGGAGTATCAGGACAACCTGCTGATGCTTTCGCTTTCACGCGGCGGCCCGACCGTCTGGATGAGCCCTGCGGACGCTGCCTCCATTGAGGTGAAGGACAACGACTGGGTTGAGTGCGTCAACACCAACGGCGTACTGGTCGGCCGGGCGATCGTCAGCCACCGGATGCCGTCCGGCGTCGTTTTCGTCTACCACGCACAGGAACGGACGATCGATGTACCGAAGTCCGAGGCGACCGGCCGGCGCGGCGGAATTCACAACTCGGTCACCAGGCTGCTGGTCAAACCGACCCACATGATCGGCGGCTACGCCCAGCTCGCCTACGCCTTCAACTATCTGGGCCCAACGGGAAACCAGCGGGACATGGTTACGAGGGTCCGCCGTCGTTCACAGGAGGTGAAGTACTGATGCGTGTCATGGCTCAGATGGGCATGGTGATGAACCTGGACAAGTGCATCGGGTGTCACACCTGCTCGGTGACCTGCAAGCAGGCCTGGACCAACCGGGCGGGCACCGAGTATGTCTGGTTCAACAATGTTGAAACCCGGCCCGGGCAGGGGTACCCCCGGCGTTACGAGGACCAGGATAAATGGCGCGGGGGTTGGGAGTTGAACAAGCGCGGCCGCCTGAAGCTGAAGGGCGGCGGACGGCTGAAGAAGATGCTTGGGCTCTTCGCGAGTCCCGTGCAGCCTGAGCTGGCCGACTACTACGAGCCCTGGACGTATGACTACAAGAACCTCGTGGACGCCCCGCTCGGCGACGACTTCCCCGTTGCCAGGCCGAAGTCGCTCATCACCGGGGAAGACACCAAGGTGACCTGGTCCGCCAACTGGGATGACAACCTGGCCGGCACAACGGAGATGGGCCATCTGGACCCGATGGTCGAGAAAGTCCGAAAGGAGTCCGCAGACAAGATCAAGTTCGAGTTCGAGCAGACCTTCATGTTCTACCTGCCGCGGATCTGCGAGCACTGCCTCAACCCCTCCTGCATGGCCTCCTGCCCCTCCGGCGCTATCTACAAGCGGGTGGAAGACGGAATCGTGCTGATTGACCAGGACCGCTGCCGCGGGTGGCGTCAGTGCATCACGGGCTGCCCGTACAAGAAGGTCTACTTCAACCACAAGACCGGGAAGGCGGAGAAGTGCACGTTCTGCTACCCCAGGATCGAGGTGGGACTGCCCACCGTATGCTCGGAAACTTGTGTTGGCCGCCTGCGCTATCTGGGCCTGTTCCTTTATGACGCAGACAAAGTAACCGAAGCGGCATCGGTTCCGGATGACAAGGACCTTTACCAGGCGCAGCTGGACGTACTGCTGGATCCCAATGACCCGGCCGTGGTTGCGGCTGCCCGCGAGCAGGACATCCCGGACGACTGGATCGATGCCGCGCAGCGCTCGCCCGTCTACGCGCTCGCGAAAGTCTACAAGATAGCCCTTCCGCTGCACCCGGAGTACCGCACCATGCCAATGGTCTGGTACGTTCCGCCGCTCTCTCCGATTGTTGACCTGCTGCGCGACCAGGGGCATGACGCTGAAGACCACGGAAACCTGTTCGGCGCCATCGACGAGTTGCGCATTCCGGTTGAGTACCTTGCCGAGCTTTTCACCGCGGGCGATTCCGAGATGGTTACCGGTGTGTTGAAGAAGCTCGCTGCCATGCGCTCCTATCTGCGCGGCATCAGCCTGGGCAACGATCCGGACGATTCCATTCCGGCTTCCGTCGGGATGGAGGGCGAAACGATGTATGAGATGTACCGGTTGATGGCTATCGCCAAGTACGACGAACGCTATGTGATTCCGAAAGCCCACGTGGAGCAGGCACACGATCTCGAGGAGCTGGGATGTTCCCTCGATTTCGACGGCGGCCCCGGCATGCAGGACTCCCCCTTCGGGGAGGCCAGCGGCGTACCGACACCGGTCGCAGTGGAAACGTTCAATGCGCTGCAGCAGCGGCAGACCTCCGACGCTCCCGGAGGTCGGGAGACGCTGCGTGGTCGGGTCAATCTGCTGAATTGGGACGGCAATGGAGTGCCTGAGGGCATGTTCCCTGACCAGCCGCGCGATGATCCGCAGGAATACGATCACTCCGATGGGGAGGAACGGCGATGAGCAAGCTCTTTGGCGGCTGGACGTCGAAGAGGTCTACGCAGGAGGGACGCGAGGGAAGGGAGGCCGTCACCTACCTCGCCGCGGCCTGGTGCCTGTCCTATCCCGATGAGGAGCTGCTCGGCCGGATCCCGCTGATCCGGGCGGCTCTCTCCGAGCACGACGGCGCGCTTGCACCATTTGAGTCCGTCCTCCGTCAGCTCGAGACCAGTGCACTGCCCGAGGTCCAGGCGACGTATGTGCAGGAATTCGACCTGAGCCGGCGGCACTCGCTCCATCTGTCCTACTGGACCGACGGCGATACCCGGCGCAGGGGCGAGGTGCTGGGCGAATTCAAGCGGGTGTACCGGCGCAGCGAGGTGTTGGTGGACCTGGACGGTGAATTGCCTGACTACCTGCCGATGGTCCTTGAGTTCGCAGCCACGGTGGACCCGGCTGCAGGAAGGGATCTGTTGCTGGGATTCCGCCCGAGCGTCGAACTGATCCGGTTGGCTCTCGAGGACGACAAGCTGGCGCACGCCGACCTCGTGCGTGCAGTGTGCGACACCCTGCCCGGCCCGTCACCCGCGGACCGCAACGCCGTCATGCGGCTGGCCAGACAGGGGCCGCAGACGGAATCCGTGGGCCTCGATCCGTATGATCCGCGCCTGCTCCCCCTGAGTTCATCGAAAGGTTGACCATGGACGTCCTGCTCTGGGGAATTGCCCCGTACGTCTCAATGGCGGTGCTCATCGGCGGGCTCATTTGGAGGTACCGCTATGACCAGTTCGGCTGGACGACGCGCTCCTCGCAGCTGTACGAGTCCCGGCTGCTGCGGATCGGATCACCGCTGTTTCACTTCGGCATTCTGGCGGTAGTGGCCGGCCACTTCTTTGGTCTGGTCATTCCCATGTCCTGGACCGAAGCAGTGGGGATGAGTCAGGACTTCTATCACTTCAACGCGCTCTTCGTCGGGGGGATCGCAGGAATCGGCACTCTTGGCGGGATCGCGATCCTGATCTACCGCCGCCGTAAGACAGGCCCTGTCTTCATGGCGACAACACGCAATGACAAGATGATGTACGTGGTTCTCGCGGCCGCGATCGTCTTCGGATTGTGGACCACGCTGGCGAGTGTCTTCCTTGGCGGGCACGGGCACAACTACCGTGAGACGGTAGCGCCCTGGTTCCGTTCCCTCTTCATTTTCCAACCGGACATTGCATCCATGGCGGCCGCTCCGTTCTCCTTCCACCTGCACACGCTGGTGGGCATGCTGCTGTTTGTCATCTGGCCATTCACCCGCCTGGTGCATGCGTTCACTGCTCCCCTCCATTACCTGTTCCGGCCCTACATCGTCTACAGGTCGAGGGATCGCAGAGGTTCGGGCAGTTCACCCTCGCGTCGGGGCTGGGCGCCCGTCGGTACACCGGACCGCGATAACCGCAGGCGATAAGGACGAGGCAGAGGGGAAGAGATGGGCCCACAGACCCCAGCCAGCGCAACTCCGCCGGCTACCCATACACCGGGGAAGACCCGCAACCTGGCGCTGGCAACGCTCGCCTCAGTGGTTGGTTTCCTCGCGTGGACGGTCATTGCACCACTCAGCGGCACGTACACTGCGCAGCTGGGCCTTGCCCCCTCCGCAACGGCAGCACTGGTAGCGATGCCCGTGCTGGTGGGGTCGGTCGGGCGGATTGTGGTCGGTGTCCTCACGGACCGTCACGGCGGAAGGGTCATGTTCACTGCCGTACTGCTCGCAGCCGTCCCGCCGATCCTGCTGGTGGCCCTGGGGGGAACCATCAATTCCTATCTCCTCCTCATTGCGGCAGGGTTCCTGCTGGGGATCGCCGGAACCGTCTTCGCCGTCGGGATACCTTTTGTCTCCGCCTGGTACGAGCCCGAAAGGCGGGGATTCGCCACCGGCGTCTTCGGTGCCGGCATGGGCGGAACCGCACTGTCTGCCTTCTTCACACCGCGGCTCGTGGACCTGATCGGCTATCTTGCCACGCACCTTCTCATTGCCGGGCTGCTGGTGGCCACGGCCATCGTGGTGTGGCTTTTCATGCAGGAGGCACCTGCGAGACCGTCGGTCCCGTCAACCGGAGTCGCCGCGAAACTCCTGGGCGCCGCCCGGCTGGGAGTGACCTGGCGGATGTGTTTCCTCTACGCCGTGGTCTTTGGCGGGTTCGTGTCATTTTCGACCTACTTGCCCACCTACCTGCGGGACATCTATGAGTTCGACCTCACGGCGGCCGGAACACGCACAGCGGGCTTTGCTCTCGCGGCGGTGCTGGCTCGCCCGGTGGGCGGTATTCTGGCGGACCGGATCGGGGCGAAACCAGTGGTTCTCACCTCCCTTGCCGCTGTTGCCATCCTCGCCTGGGTGGTGAACCTCAAGCCGGCCGGCGAGGTGCCGGCGGGGCTGACCTTCCTTGCAATGGCTGCGGCGCTCGGTCTCGGTGCGGGCGGCGTCTTCGCATGGGTGGGGGTACTGTCTCCGCCGGAGAAGGTAGGTGCGGTTGCAGGGATTGTCAGCGCTGCGGGCGGTTTGGGCGGCTACTTTCCGCCATTGATTATGGGCGCCACCTACGACGCCGAGGACAACAGTTACTTCATCGGGCTGATGTTGCTCACGGTCACAGCACTGGTTGCGCTCCTTTTCACTCTCTTCGCGGTGAAGGGCAAGCCCGAAAACTCTCAGCCGCCGTCCTGACCCGCGGAGCATGGGGTGGCGGTGCATTGATTTTGTTAGCTGACCTAGACTTAAAGCATGAGGATCAACGCGTTTGCAGACGTATGCCTGCGCGCAGTAATGCTGCTGTCGGCGGCCCCGGAAGGGGACCTGCTCACATCCCGGGACATCGCGGACGGCATCGGCACTCCTTACAACCACGTCAGCAAGGCCATCGCGCGTCTGCGTACGCTTGGACTCGTTGACATTACGCGGGGACGCAGCGGGGGCGTGACCCTCAGCCAAGCCGGGCGGCACGCTACGGTGGGTTGGCTCCTCAGGCAGCTGGATGACCGTGCCGATGTCGTCGACTGTGAAAGTGCCGCAGGCGGATGCCCGCTGAACCATCGCTGTTCGCTGCGCGCTGCACTGCGCCGGGCACGCGAGGCCTTCTACTCGGAACTGGATGACCTCGTCATTTCAGAACTGCCTAGAACGGAGCAGATGGGCCCGGTCTTCGTGACTTTGCACACACGTAAGTCGGCCTGACAGCTCAAATTCAAGGAACTTTCTACGTGGTGTAGAAATCCCTGCAAAAACTGGTATCAGAAATGCTACTTTTCTTGTGTAAGCCCTTCTACGCAGGAGAAAACGATGCTCTCGGACCAGTCCTTTCCCATTATTGAAGCCACCCTCCCGCTCGTTGGAGAGCGCATGCCGGGCATCGCAAAGAACTTCTATGGGCGCCTCTTCGCAGCGCATCCCGAACTGCTGGACGGTCTGTTCAGCCGGGCCAATCAGAAGAACGGCTCCCAGCAACAGGCGCTCGCCGGAAGCGTTGCCGGATTCGCTGCGCACCTGGTCCGCAACCCGGACACCTACCCCGAGGTGATGCTTTCGCGCATCGCACACAAACATGCCTCCCTGGGAATCGCACCCGAACAGTACGACGTCGTCTACAAATACCTGTTTGAGGCAATCGCCCATGAGCTCAGCGACGTCATCACCAGCGAGATCGCTGCTGCCTGGAGCGAGGTGTACTGGCTCATGGCCCACGCCCTTATCAAGATCGAAAAGGGGCTCTACGCCGAACAGGCCAACACTCAGCCCTGGAGTTCCTGGACCGTCGTCGCCAAGCAGCCGGCGGGAACCGCGGCCATGACCTTCACGCTTGAGCCGGCGGATGACACGCCGGTAACCCTCGCCAAGCCCGGTCAGTTTGTCAGCGTCCGCGTGCAGTTGGCCGACGGCCTCCGTCAGGTGCGCCAGTACTCGCTGTCGGCGGAGACCAGCTCCCGCCGGCGGGTCTTCACCACGAAGCGCGATGACAACGGAGAGGTTTCGCCGGTCCTGTACAACGACGTCGCTGTCGGGGACGTGATCGAGGTATCCAACCCATATGGTGACGTCACTCTTGCTGACGGGAACGCGCCGCTGGTGCTCGCCACCGCAGGCATCGGCTGCACTCCGTCAGCGTCCATCCTGCGCTCACTGGTGGAGCGCGGCTCTGAGCGTGAGGTCCTGGTGCTCCATGCCGAGCGCAGCCTCGACCAGTGGGCGTTGAAGGACCAGATGAATGCCGACGTCGATGCACTCACCGGCGCCCGGCTGACACTATGGCTGGAGAACCCGACCGGCACTGCACACCCCGGGTTCATGTCCCTGAAGGGGCTGGACATTCCCGATGGCGCGTCTGTGTACCTGTGCGGTCCGCTTCCCTTCATGAAGAACATCCGCGCGGAGGCGCTCGCCGCCGGGGTCCCGGCCGACCGCATCCACTACGAGGTCTTCGGTCCTGACCTCTGGATGAATTCAGCCAACTGATCCGGTGGGCGGCTAGCACCATGAAGCGGCGGTAAGCACTATGAGAACGACGACGACGGGCCGGCTGCCGGCCGCACGGGCGTCCTGGCATCGGAAGGCCAGCAGGCCGGTGCTGGTCTGGTTTGTGCTGCTGCTAGTGCTGGCGCTGGTTCACCGGTGGGTGCCGGAGTCCCGCTGGTTGCTGGTCCACATGTTCGTGCTGGGAATGGTCACGAACTCCATCCTCATCTGGAGCCAGCACTTCGCAGAGGCTTTGCTGAAGAACCGGCTCGGCGAGGAGCAGCGGAACATCCAGGTGCTCCGCATCCGTTTGCTGAATCTCGGCATCGCAGCCACTGTTGCGGGTGTACTGACCGGCATCTGGGCGCTGACGCTGGTGGGCGCCGTCGTTATCGGAGCCATGGTGACCTGGCATGCAGTGTCCCTGATGCAACAGCTGCGGACGGCTCTGCCGTCCCGCTTCGGGTCAACGATTAAGTACTACATCGCAGCCGCGCTGTTGCTGCCGGTCGGTGCTGCCTTCGGTGCAGTTCTGGCGTACGGGCTCGATGAGCGCGTGCATGCGCGGTTCCTGCTGGCTCACCAGGCGCTGAATGTGCTGGGCTTTGTCGGTCTCACGGTCATCGGAACGCTGGTGACGCTCTGGCCGACCATGCTGAGGACCCGCATGGTGGACGGGCTTGCGCGCGCGGGGCGCTGGGGTCTCGCGGCCATGCTCGCCGGGACGCTGTTGACGACCGTTGGGGCGCTGGCTGGGTGGGCCGTTCCCGCTGCGCTGGGGGTGCTCGTCTACCTCGACGGCATAGTGATCACCGGGTTCTACTTCGTCAAGTGCGCCCTGCAGAAGCGGCCCAACGACTATTCCACATTCTCTGTGGCTGCGGGACTGTTCTGGCTCACCGGTTCACTGCTGGGACTCTTCCTCCTGATCGTCACCGGGCCGGCGGACCCGGAGCGGTTGCACCTGCTCACCGTTCCGGTGGTTGCCGGTTTCGCCGCCCAGGTACTCCTGGGCGCCATGAGCTTCCTGATGCCCACCGTTATGGGCGGCGGTCCGGTGGCTGTCCGCAACGCGCTGCAGGAAACCAACCGCTTCGCGATGCTGCGGATCGCAGTCATCAACTTCGGCCTGCTCATCTTCGTGTTCAGTGAGGCCAGTTGGGTCAGGGTGATTACCTCAGCGCTGGTTCTCGCCGCTTATGTGTCCTTCCTGCCGCTCATGGTCCGCGCGGTGAGGGTCTCGGTGGCTGCGCGGAAAGCGACGGTCCGCGACCAGGATGGGTCCAACGGACTTCGGCGCCCGGTGCGGGTGACCATCGAGCCTCCTCCGGCTCCGCAACGCCATCTGGCCTTGGCCGCGGCCGGCGTCGTGATCGTCCTGGCGGGAGCAGGAGCGGGCATCATGCTGGACCCGGCGGCGGTTGGACTGAACCTGGCTCAGCGGGCCGGGACCGCCGAGGTAGAGGCAACCGGTGAAGAAACCCGCGTCAAGGTTTCTGCGCGGGACATGCAGTTCCACCCGGCGTCCGTGGACGTGCCTGCCGGGAACACGCTGGTCATCGAACTGAGCAATGATGATCCCACCACCGTGCATGACCTCGCGCTCGAAACGGGCGAACGGTCGGAGCGCCTCCGCCCGGGAGAAACAGCCATCCTGGACGCCGGCCTCATCACGGCAGGCACGGACGGCTGGTGCACCGTCGTCGGGCACCGGAGCATGGGGATGGTGTTCGAGGTCAACGTGATTGGCGGTCCCAGTGATGATCCGGCTGCGGCAGCCGGGGCCAACTACGGGAGCGATAGCAACCATGGCGGCCATGGCGGGAGCGGCGGTACCGGCGGGCCGCTCAACCTCAGCGAGGACCCCGGCCCCGGCTTTGTGGCGCGTGAAGCGGCCCTCCAACCGGCGCCGGCAGGCACGGTGCACCGCTTCACTTTCGAGATCAAGCAGGAGCAGCGCGCCATCGCTCCGGGGGTTCTCCAGGAAGCGTGGACCTACAACGGGCAGGTTAACGGCCCAACCCTGCGCGGTAGGGTCGGCGACACCTTTGAGATCACGCTGGTCAACAACGGGAGCATCGGGCATTCAATCGACTTCCATGCGGGCGCGGTCTCTCCTGACGAAGTCATGCGCTCCATCCCGCCCGGGGAATCCCTGGTCTACCGGTTCCGCGCCGAGCGGTCCGGCATCTGGCTGTACCACTGCGCCACCGCGCCTGTCTCGGCCCACATTGCCTCCGGGATGTTCGGTGCGGTGATTATTGATCCGCCGAACCTGCCACCCGCCGACCGCGAGTACCTCCTGGTGCAGTCGGAGGCCTACCTTGAGGACGGCTCCGGTGCGGTGGATGTAAGGGCGATCGCTGCGGGGCAACCGGACGCCGTCATATGGAACGGACACGCCAACCAGTACATGTTCCAGCCGCTTCAGGCGGAGACCGGTGAACGCGTCCGCGTGTGGGTGTTGGCGGCCGGGCCTTCGCGCGGTACCAGCTTCCACATCGTCGGCGATCAGTTCGACACCGTCTTCAAGGAAGGCGCCTACCTTTTGAGAAAGGACAATCCGGAGCAGGGCGGTGCCCAATCACTCGACCTTGCGCCGGCTCAGGGCGGTTACGTGGAACTTCAGTTCGACCAACCTGGAAACTACATGTTCCTCAATCATTCCCTCGCTGATGCCGAGCGGGGTGCGCAGGGGATGATCGCGGTCACCGAGGCACCGTGATGTCACCGACCTTCGTTGAGCAGTCTCACTACCCGCGCTGCTCGTCCTCCTCGTTGGTGGGGCGGTCGTCATCTGCCGCGTCAGTTGCCGCGCCCGACGGCGTTGCCCCACCCTCGCCTGTCCAGTCGCCCTGATCGCTGGCGTCGGCGGCGGGATCGGACTGGACATCCGGATCGACCGGCGGCTTGCCCGGCAGGTCCTCGTCGATTTCCTGCGGCTTGTCCGACGTGCTTTCGCTCATGGTCTCTCCTCGCGTATCCGAATAGCTGATACCTGAGTCCTATGCCCCGGCGACGGTCCGCGTCAAGGCCGTCACCGGGGCGCCGGGCAGGTCAGAGGCCGAGGTCTTCCAATACGGGTAGCTTGCCCCGCACGGCGCTCCGGGCATCTTCAGCGGTGCGCGCGGAGAGTGCAAGCTCTGCCAGTTCCTGCGCCTGCGCCAACGTCACGGTCTTGAGCACAGCTGCCACCGCGGCCAGGGACCGCGCGGTCATGGACAGCGTGGTGACGCCCAGACCCACCAGTACGACGGCGAGCGCAGGGTCCGCTGCCGCCTCACCGCAGACTCCCACCGGTTTGGCGTTACGTTCTGCGGCTGCGCCCTCGGTTGCCGCGCCTTCGGCTGAAAGGCGGACCAGTCGCAGCACGGCCGGCTGCCAGGGTGTGTTGAGCGCTGCAAGGGGGCCAAGCTGGCGGTCCGCCGCCATGGCGTACTGCGTGAGGTCGTTGGTGCCGAGGCTCGCGAACGACACCTCGCGGAGGATGGCGTCCGCGGTCAGGGCAGCGGACGGCACTTCCACCATCACGCCGGGCGTCTTCAGGCCGGCGCCGGCACACATGGAGGCGAACTTCGCAGCCTCGTCCGCCGTCGAGATCATGGGTGCCATCACCCACACGTCTGCTTCCGACTGTTCAGCGGCGCGGGCAATTGCCTCGAGCTGCCGCTGCAGCACGCCGGGGGAGGTGAGGTCCGTGCGGTAACCGCGGACCCCCAATGCCGGGTTAGGCTCCGTCGCGTCCGTGAGGAAGGGGAGCGGCTTGTCCGCTCCGGCATCGAGGGTACGGAGTACAACCTTCTTGCCGGGAAAAGCGTCGAAGACGCCCTGATAGGCAGCTGCCTGCTCATCGACGGTCGGCTCGCTGTCCCGCTCAAGGAAACAGAACTCGGTCCGGAACAGGCCAACTCCTTCGGCCCCAAGCTCGGCTGCAGCCACAGCGTCTTTCGCTCCGCCCACATTGGCGAGGAGGGGCACCAGATGACCGTCCGCCGTCGTGCCCTGGCCGTCAAAGTCAGCCAGCAGTGAAGCTGTTTCCTCCCACGCGGCAGCCGCGCTCCGTTCGGCATCCCCTGGTTCCTCGACAAGCGTGCCGGCCGCGCCGTCGACGTACACTTCCGCGCCGTCGGGCAGGTCGTCGACGCCGGGTGCTGCCACTACGGCAGGCAGCCCGAGGGAGCGGGCAATGATGGCGGTGTGCGACTGCGGGCCGCCGCCCGATGTGACGAGGGCGAGGACAACGGCGGGGTCCAGCGTGGCGGTGTCGGCCGGCGCAAGGTCCTCGGCGACGAGGACAAACGGTGTGGCAGAGGCAGGAATGCCCGGAGCCGCCTGGCCGCGGAGCTCCGCGACAATGCGGGAGCGGACATCAAGGACGTCCGTTGCGCGTTCAGCCATGTACCCGCCGAGGTTGTGCAGCATCTCGGACACTGAGGCCGCGGATTCCCAGACGGCCCGCTGGTTGGACAGACCTTTCGCGATCAGCTTCCCGGCGCCTTTGAGCAACATCGTGTCCCTGGCCATCAGCGCCGTTGCCTCAAGGACCGCCTTGCCGTCACCTGAGGCACGCTCGGCACGCGACTTGAGTTCGTCGTGGACCGCCGTTGCTGCCTGTTTCAGCTCCGCCGTTGCCTCCTCGACGCTCACGCCGTCGGGAAGCTGTTCCCCGGCCGGAGGTTCACTGACGGGTTTGGGCATCTGGCGGACCGGTCCGATCACTCGACCGGGGCTGACGCCTACTCCTTGAAAGTTCTGCACTGGAGGTCCTCATTTTCGTTGTGACGCAGTTCATATAGCGTTGCTATAGGTGCTAGGCTAGCGGCCATGAGTTTCGAAGGCCAGCCGCCGGCGAAGATGAGACTGCTGCGTGCAGCCGCAGAACTGTTGGCCAACTCTGCTGGAGCTCCCGTTTCCACCCGCCAGATCACCCAGCTGGCGGGGGTGAGCGCGCCTACCCTGTACCACCATTTCGGTGATAAGGAAGGCCTGTTTGATGCGGTGGTTTCAGCTGGTTTCGAAGAGTATGTGGCGGGCGAGAGAGATTTTGCCCCGTCCGGACAGCCGCTGGTGGACATCCGGCGGATGTGGGACAACCACGTGCAATTCGGGCTCAACCAGCCGGAGCTCTATCTGGTGATGTTCGGCAATATCCGCCCCGAAAGCCGCCCGGCCATCGTTGCAGATGCCGAGGCGCTCATGGAGGAGATGCTGAACAAGGCCGCTGCTGCCGGCCAGTTGAGCGTTCAGCCGCGGGAGGCGGCCAGGAGCATCCTGGCAGCCAACGTGGGAGTAACGCTCATGCTGATCGCAGAAGCTGTCGTTGACCGGAACCTCGATCTGTCCACCATGACCCGGGACGCCATGATCTATGCGGTGGCTTCGGATCAGGCGGAGCAGAACGGGAACGAAACGTCTGGAAAATCGTCGGTTGTGGTGGCTGCGATCGCGTTGAATGCAGCACTGCAGTCATCGCACTCCGATCAGCTGTCCAGTTCCGAACTCAAGCTCTTCCTTGAGTGGCTCCACCGGATCTCAACCAGTTCCACCACATAGTGCTCCACATCTATCGGACCATCCTGCGCTGGCGCGGGACTCACGGTTAGGAAATCACATGGCAACAGAGACAGCTGCGAAGCCCAAGGGCAGCATGCGCGTCGGCGTCCAGAAGTTCGGGACGTTCCTGTCCGGCATGATCATGCCCAATATCGGTGCATTCATTGCGTGGGGACTCATTACCGCGCTCTTCATTGAAGCGGGCTGGCTTCCGGTTGCGGAGCTGGGCGGCTTCGGAACGGATGCGGAGGGCAACCCGAATACCGGCCTTGTGGGCCCCATGATCACCTACCTGTTGCCGCTCCTCATCGCCTACACCGGCGGCCGGATGGTCTATGACGTCCGCGGTGGCGTCGTCGGTGCAATCGGCACCATGGGCGTGATTGTCGGCGCTGGTATTCCCATGTTCATCGGCGCCATGATCATGGGCCCGCTCGGCGGCTGGACCATGAAGAAGATCGACAAAATCTGGGACGGCAAGATCAAGCCCGGTTTCGAGATGCTGGTCAACAACTTCTCCGCCGGCATCTGGGGAGCAGCACTCGCGCTGATCGGCTTCTACGGTATCTCCCCGCTGGTCGAGGCATTCAGCACGGCTGCGGGCAACGTGGTCCAGTTCCTGGTGAACAACGGGCTCCTGCCGCTCACCAGCATCTTCATCGAGCCCGCCAAGGTCCTGTTCCTGAACAACGCCATCAACCACGGCGTCCTCACCCCGCTGGGTGTCCAACAGTCACTGGAGGACGGCAAGTCCATCCTGTTCCTCCTCGAAGCAAACCCCGGCCCGGGCCTCGGCATCCTGCTGGCGTACATGTTCTTCGGCCGCGGCATTGCCAAGGCGTCCGCTCCCGGAGCTGCAATCATCCACTTCCTCGGCGGCATCCACGAGATTTACTTCCCATACGTCCTGATGCGCCCGCTGCTGATCCTGGCCGCCATTGCCGGCGGCATGACCGGAATCGCGACGCTCGCCGTCACCAACTCCGGCCTGGTCGCCCCTGCCGCTCCCGGTTCGATCATTGCTGTACTCGCCCAGACGGCCCGTGACAGCTACTTCGGTGTGATTCTGTCGGTGATCCTTGCGGCCGCCGTGTCCTTCCTGGTTGCCTCGGTGATCCTGAAGACCTCGAAGCAGAAAGACGACGACGGCGATGAAGGCGGTCTTGCGGCCGCCACCTCGCGGATGGAATCGATGAAGGGCAAGAAGAGCTCTGTTGCCTCCAACCTGACCGGTGGCGAGAACGTTGCTGTGATGGCCGGACCGATCCAGAACATTGTTTTTGCCTGCGACGCCGGCATGGGTTCAAGCGCGATGGGCGCATCGGTACTGCGGAACAAGATCAAGGCGGCCGGCTACCCGGACGTCAAGGTCACCAATGCTTCGATCGCGAATCTACGGGATGATTACGACGTCGTGGTAACCCACCAGGACCTGACGGAACGGGCCAAGCCCGCTACCTCCAGCGCAGTGCACGTCTCTGTGGACAACTTTATGAACAGCCCCCGGTATGAGGAAATCGTGGACCTGGTCAAGGAAAGCCGCAGTGACAGGGCGGATGCAGGTGCAGCAGCGGGTACCGGCGCCGGCTCGGATGCTGATGCCGGGTCCTTCGGCGGCGCACACGCTGCCGGAGCGCACGCGGCGGGAAATGCCGCGGAAGAGGCAGCCGGCGGGACGTCTCCTGATGCTCGAGGAGCCGGCGCACACGCTGCCGCAGCGTCTGCGGATGGTGAGGAATCGGCGTCGGACATCCTGGTTGCCGAAAGTGTTGTGCTCAGCGGTTCCTCGACCAACAGGGATGCAGCCATCGACGAGGCAGGGCAGCTGCTGCTGGCTCGCGACGCAGTGGATGAGGGCTACCTCCGCGCCATGCATGAACGCGAGGAATCCGTCTCCACCTACATGGGCAGCTTCCTGGCGATTCCGCACGGCACCAACGCGGCGAAGGGCCACATCCGCAAGTCCGCGGTGTCCTTTGTCCGCTACCCGGAGGGAATCGACTGGAACGGCAAGGAGGTCAAGTTCGTGGTCGGCGTGGCCGGTGTGAACAACGAGCACCTGCACATTCTGTCCTCCATCGCGAAAGTCTTCACGGACAAGGGGCAGGTGGCCCAGCTGGAGGCAGCGACCTCGGCTGAGGAGATCCTCGAAATCTTCCGAAAGGTCAACGCATAGTGAAGGCAGTCCACTTTGGAGCAGGGAACATTGGGCGCGGCTTTGTTGGGCTGCTCCTCCATCAGGCCGGCTATGAGGTGGTGTTCGCGGATGTAGCGGACGCTCTCATCAGCGAGCTGGCGGGCGCGGAGAATTACTGCGTCCACGAGGTGGGTGAGCATCCGGCCGTGCATGCAGTCGACAACTTCCGGGCGGTGAACTCCACTACGGAGGAGAGTCGGCTGCTCGAAGAGATCGCGTCGGCGGACATCGTGACCACAGCTGTGGGCCCGCACATCCTTAAGTTCGTGGCGCCGGTGATCGCGAAGGGGATAGCCGCACGGGCGGGCGGCTCCGCCCCGCTGCAGGTCATGGCCTGTGAAAACGCGATCAACGCGACCGACATCCTTCGGGAGTTCGTCGCTGCATCCTGGGATGAGGCAGGCGGGGACCTGGCAGACCGTGCGGTCTTCGCCAACACTGCAGTGGACCGCATCGTTCCAAATCAGGAGCCCGGCCAGGGCCTGGACGTGACGGTGGAGACCTTCTACGAGTGGGTGATCGACCGTACCCCGTTCGGGAACAATCCGCCGGTGATTCCGGGGGCGATGTTCGTGGACCGGCTCGGCCCGTATATCGAGCGGAAGCTGTTCACCGTGAACACGGGACACGCGTCGGCGGCCTACTTCGGGTACCAGGCGGGTTTGGAGAAGATCTCCGAGGCCATGGCTGATCCGTCAGTAGCCGCCGACGTTCGAGCGGTCCTCGGGGAAACCAAGCAGCTCCTCGTGGACAAGCACGGCTTCGATGAGGGGGAGCAGGAGGCGTACGTCCAGAAGATCCTTGGGCGCTTCACCAACCCGCACCTTCCGGACACCGTGAACCGGGTGGGGCGGGCGCCCCTGCGCAAGCTCAGCCGGAATGAGCGGTTCATCGGTCCCGCTGCCGAGCTCGCCGAGCGCGGTACTACGCCCTCGGCGTTGCTGAAGGCGATTGCGTCAGCGCTGCGTTTTGATGACCCGGCGGATGCCGAGGCGGTTGAGCTACAGAAGCTCCTCCGGTCCTCAGGGGCAGCCGAAGCTACTCAACAGATCACCGGGCTCTCATCGGACCATCCGTTGTTCCCGGATGTGCTGAAGCTTGTGGAGGAGCGGCAGAGCGCGCTGGTCTGAGTTCTGATCACACCGAAACGGCGCCGTACCCCATCGGGGGTGCGGCGCCGTCGTCGTTCTTCTTGAGGGTGCGCTGACTCAGGCGCTCTCTTCACCCTTGGTGTCGACTTCCTCAACCCAGCTCGGCGGCTCGTCCTTGCCCTGGTCCTCGTCCTTCTCGGCGTCTTCCGGGGTTTGCTGCACGATGCCCTGGGCGTGGTGGGTAGGCGCGTAAATGGTGTAGAGGCGGAGTGCTTCGTCGCCGGTGTTTTCGACGTCATGCCAGGTTCCGGCTGGCACCTGAATGCTCCAGCCGTCCTCGACATCCTGCTGGTAGGAGAGGTCGTCCTTCGACGGCCCCATCTTCACGCGACCAGTTCCTGCGTCAATACGCAGGAACTGGTCAGTGCCGTGATGCACTTCGAGGCCTATTGCACCGCCCGGCTCAATCGACATGAGCGTCACCTGCAGGTGCTTGCCTGTCCAGGCGACGCGACGGTAGGCGGCGTTTTCGGTTGTGGCGTCCTCGATGTTGAACGCGTTGGGGTTCGGTCCGTTGTCAGTGATGTCCATGAATCCATCCTTGACCATCCCGGCCAGGACCGCCAGAGTGATGGCGGGCCACCCGCCGGCCTCGGAAGGCTGATGGGCCTTCGGTTCAGGTCCAGTAAAGAAGTTACTCCCGCGAGCAAGGAAGTGCTGCTGCGCTGGTATCCCAGGATCAAAAACGGAGGGTGATTATTTCGGCCGTCAGGTCGAGGTCGCTGACGCCGTCGACTGCCTCGGAGACGTCATTCAGCAGGGCGCCATACTGCTCCTGCCAACCGGGTACGGGCATGATGGGCGCGATCGTCAGACCCACCCGATAGCCGGCCGTCGATACCGCGCGAAGGGCTGCGGTGTTCCTCCTTCAAGCAGGCACTGGGAGGTGTGGGTACTCGGGTTCTCGTTGCTGGAATTGCAGTACGTCCGGGTTCAGGATGACCCCCTCGCGGATTTCGATCGCGCGGCTGATGGTCTCGCTCCGAGCCCAGGCCGCCGGGCCTGTGATGACGGTTTCCAGGAAGGGCAGCAGAGCCTCGCTGATCTCCCAACTGGCGGAATTCCAGAGGTAGGAGGGGCTGTGATCGACCGCGTAGTAGTCGATGTGGTCGCCCACCGTGAACATAGGCTGGGCAAAGGTGGTCGGCTTGGCCCAACTGAAGCCCATACCCTCATCGCAGGAAACATCAACAATCAGGCTGCCGGGCCTGAAAGCGTCCAGGTCCTTGGTGCTCAGGTAGGTCAACGGTGCATTTGGGTCCTGCAGAGTGCAGTTGACCACGATGTCCCTTTCGGCCAGGAATGGCGCCAGCGGTACCCGTCCGCGTTCGGTGATGACCTCGCTGAGGAACGGTGCCTCATGATTGTGGTCAAACTGGGCGATCCGTACCGAATGGATGGGTGATCCGACGGCGGCCACTCCCCGGTTGGTCAGAACCTGGACGTCATGGATGCCGTGGGCATTGAGGGCGGTGACGGCCCCGCGTGCCGTTGCCCCGAAGCCGATGACGACGGCGCTCAGCCGCCGTCCGTAGTCGCCGGTAGCGCCGGTCAGGGCGAGGGAGTGCAGCACTGAGCAGTAGCCGGCCAGTTCGTTGTTCTTGTGGAACACGTGCAGGCCGAAGCCGCCGTCGCTGGCCCAGTGGTTCATCGCCTCGAAGGCGATCAGCGTGAGCTTTTTGTCGATTGCCAGTTGGGTGATGGCCCGATCCTGAACGCAGTGCGGCCATCCCCACAGGATCTGCCCGTCGCGGAGTTCGGCGAGATCCTCGGGTTGCGGTTTGGGCAGGAGAACGACGTCGGCCTCCGCCAGTACACGCTCGCGTGGGACGATGCCGCCTACGAGTGGTGCCAGCTGGGAGTCTGAAACACCGAAACGCTCACCGTACCCTTCTTCCAGGATCAGGTGCTGCAGCAATTCGGGGGCAATGCGTGTCAGATGCAGGGGGTGTATCGGCAGGCGCCGCTCATCAGGTTTTCGGGTGCTGGAAAGGACGCCGAGGGTGAGGCGATCGGTCTCGGATGGTGCCTGGCGGGGGGACTTATCTGCCATGATCGCTCCTGTCGCGGAACCGAATGGGTTCCTTGCTTTGAACGTTACAGGCATGCCGGGGCTCTGCGGGAAGCTATATCAAGGAACCACTTCATTTCACCCCGGCATACGATAGTAAGTATGCTTGTTAATCGACCTCCTCCAAGATAGGATTTTTTGCCACAGGACACGCAACGCACGCTATTGAACAGGCTGGGCTGGCTGAAGCCCTCCGTCACACGCTCGAGGCTGCTACTTGCCTGCAAGGCTGCCCTCGCCGTGGGTATAGCCTGGGTGGTTGCGCCGCTGATGCCCGGAGTCGTGGATGAATACCCCTACTACGCCCCGCTCGGCGCGTTGCTCAGCATGCATTCAACGCTCAAAGGGTCGGCGAAATACGGTCTGCAGATCCTCGCAGGGCTCGCCCTCGGTATTCTCCTCGCCGCGATCGTGCTGGTTGTCGGTGCGCCAAACTTCCTGACTATCTCGCTCGTGGTCGCCGTCGGTGTGTTGATTGGCAGCATGCGCTGGCTTGGAGCCCCGGGCCAGGAATACTTGCCCATCGCGGCACTATTCGTCCTGATTGTGGGCGGCCAGGACGCAAGCGGGTACGCGATCGGCTACCTTGTGCAGATGATCGTGGGCATAGCCGTAGGGCTCCTGGTCAACCTCCTGGTTCTTCCGCCCCTGACATTCGATTCTGCTGTACAGAAGGCATCACGCTTCCGTCGGAGCCTGTCGCGTCACCTCAACGACGTCGGTACCGCGCTGACGGAGAGCTGGCCTCCCACCCGCGAGGACTGGGCCGGCCAAAATGATGCATTGGCTGCAGCGGCAGCGGAAGTGCGGGGGACCATCCACCTCGCTGATGACAGCAGGAAGGGCAACCCGCGGGCAAAAATTCATAAGCGGAACCTGGAAGCAGATTATGAGGACTTGGCTGCCCTTGAGAACGTCACCTTCCATATCCGCGACCTAACCGAGGTACTCGCGGGGGCGGTGTGGGGAAAGCCTTTCCCGGTGGAACTGCCGGCAACCCTATGTGAACCACTCAGCCAAGCGATTCTCGCGGTAGCCGACGTGCTGGACGCTTGGGACGGGCAGGCGGACCCACAGGAACCCATCAAGCATGCAGAACGCAGTATTGAACGGCTCCACGCTGGACTTGATGAGCATCGTTCCGGGGGTCCGGCATCGATGAGCGCCGGTGCCACTGTTGCCATGGCCCTGCAGCGGATACTGGCAGCCGTCAGGATCCGGCTGGAGGGCGCCCGCGCGGGTCACGCGGACTGACGGAAATGTTGGTTGGATAGCTGCGTCGTCTCACACACCTTCGAGTGAACCCTCGCCGGATTTCTCGACACGACGCACCACTGCAAGGTGGACAGCAGTGTCCGCGACTCGGTGGATCGAGTCCAACGATTCGACAATGTCATCGCCGTCGGGGGTTTCGATTACCAGCCGCCCTTTGAAAGAGGGCGTATGTGTGCCGGCATTGCAGCGCACTCCTGCGGCCAGCATTCTTCGGGCCTGTGCTCCATCAAGTACCAGGTCCGGTGATGGTTTCACGCCCTGAGCAAGCTCTAGAGCTTTCACGACACCGATGAGAGCGCCGGTCCGATCTAGTACGGCCATACCAATGCGAATCCTGCTCAAACCTGCCATGTTTTCATTCCCTGTCATTGAAGCGTTACGCCTTCAACGCTAGAGAAAGGGCATGGCTAGGACCCGAGAGATGGCTGACAGCAGTGTGCAAGCCCGCTTCGTATTCCCTGATAGCGCGCTAGAAGTTTGCTCCACGCGGTTCAAGGGGAACAAGATCGCAGGGCTGCGATATGGGCGCGTCCCCCGTGGGTTCACGAAAACTGAAGCGCCGGTGGGCGGGAACCCAAGCGATCAGTTCTAAATGTGTCGGTCTAACACCGTGAGTTGGCTGTAGAAACAGATGAAACTCCCGAAGGGCTGACATGGGTCCGGGGTGCGTGCACGCAGACGTTCTTAACGGCTGCCGTTTCACACCGAAAGGGTGTAGCAACTGATTGATCGCATCTTGTCCTTGACCGAGCGCGTATCACCGGGGC